>JACMKN010000093.1 GCA_014380135.1 Deltaproteobacteria bacterium | reverse complement strand
AGCCTTTAGTTCGGCCTCCTCTTCCCGCTCCCATTCGTAGTCAATGGAAATTTTGCCGCGCAGGGCCAACAGATCTTCCATTTTTTTACGGCGCACATAATCTTCCATCACAGTAACAATCGCCTGGGTCTTGGTTTTTTCTCCGGAAAGGCGTTGCACCTCATTGATAAGCTCGTCAGGTATGTTTAAAGTTGCACGCATATAATACGCCTCCTGAATATGATGAAATTGTATGCTTTAAACGTCATTCAGTCAACACGCCTTTCACACCCGATTGATCAGACTGGCGGCGCAGGCCGCGCCGAAGCCATTGTCGATGTTTACGACCGTCACGCCGGCGGCACAGGAATTGAGCATCCCCAACAGTGCCGCGATGCCGCCGAAGGATGCGCCGTAGCCGACCGAAGTCGGTACCGCAATGACAGGTTTGTCCACCAGCCCCCCTACCACCGAAGGGAGCGCACCCTCCATACCGGCCACCACTATTATGACTGAAGCGGCCGCCAGCTGTTCACCCCGCGCCAGCAGCCGGTGAAGGCCGGCCACTCCGACGTCATAGACATGCTCGACAGTATTGCCGAGAAAACTCGCCGTCAGCAGCGCTTCGGCCGCCACCGGAATGTCGGAGGTGCCGGCCGATATGACCAGAATGGTGCCCTTGCCGCGCTGCTCCGGTGGCTTTTGCTCCAGCGTCAGGCAGCGGGCTTCCCCGTGATAGCAGGCCGCCGGAAAGACCGTCAGGATCTTGCGGGACTTTTCCTGAGCCAGGCGCGTCACCAGCACGCTGCTGCCCTTGGCGGACATGGCGGTCATGATCGCCAGGATCTGCTCAACCGTTTTGCCTTCACCGAAGATCACCTCCGGCATCCCTTGGCGCAGTTCGCGATGATGATCGACCTGGGCGCACCCCAGATCCTGATAGGGGAGCTGCTTGAGATGCTGCAGGGCATCGTCGATGGAAAGCGCCCCGTCCCTGACGGATTGGAGCAGATTCTTGATATTTTCAGGATGCATTTCAGTTCTCCATCATTATCCCGATTATCCGGAGTTCAAATTACCGCTGACCTTATATCATGCTCAATGTTGTTTTCCATCCAAAATCCGGTTGACACGGCCATATCGGATCATCAAAAAAAAGTTCACCGGTTTACTTTGCGCCTAATATTATGCTACAAGTTTTGAATCCTGAATCATGCGAGGTTACTGAATATGGGTAAAACAACCGCTGAAAAAATATTTGATGCTCACCTGGTAAACGAACCGTTTCCCGGCACCAAGGTGCTGCGGCTGGATGCAGTGCTCTGCCACGAGATCACGACGCCGATCGCCATCGACGACCTGATCCGCCGCGACAAGGACCGCGTCTTTGATCCGACCAGGATCAAGGCCGTTATCGACCATGTCACCCCCAGCAAGGACAGCAAGACCGCTACCCAGGCCAAGATCCTGCGCGACTGGGCCCGCCGCCACAACATCAAGGACTTTTTCGACGTCGGCGCCAACGGCGTCTGCCACGCCCTGTTCCCAGAGCGGGGCTTCATTCGTCCCGGCTATACGGTCATCATGGGCGATTCCCATACCTGTACCCACGGCGCTTTCGGTGCCTTTGCGGCCGGCATCGGCACCACCGACCTGGAGGTCGGCATCCTGAAAGGGGTCTGCGCCTTCCGCCAGCCCAAAACGATCAAATTCAATGTCAACGGTGCACTGCCCAAAGGGGTCTACGCCAAGGACGTCATCCTGCATATCATCGGCAAGATCGGCGTCAACGGCGCCACCGACCGGGTCATGGAATTCCACGGTTCCACCATTGGTGAAATGACGATGGAATCGCGCATGACGCTCTGCAACATGGCCATTGAGGCCGGTGGAACATCCGGCATCTGTCAGCCGGACATGACCACTGTCGAGTACCTGTGGCCCTTCATCAGCGGCGACTTCGCCAGCAAGGAAGCCGCCCTGGCCGACTATTCACAATGGCGTGCTGACGCTGACGCCGAATATGACCAGACCATCGAGATCGATGTCACCACCCTGCAGCCAACGGTCACCTTCGGCTACAAACCGGATCAGGTCAAGACCGTATCCGAAATGGCCGGCACCCCGCTTGATCAGATCTACATCGGATCCTGCACCAATGGCCGCATCGAAGACCTGCGCATCGCTGCACAGATTTTGAAAGGGCGCAAACTGGCTCCCAACGTGCGCGGCATCCTCTCGCCGGCTACCCCGAAAATTCAGCAGGAGGCCATGCATGAAGGGCTGATCGACATCTTCATGGAAGCCGGCTTCTGCGTCACCAACCCGACCTGCGGAGCCTGCCTGGGGATGAGCAACGGCGTACTGGCCGAGGGGGAGGTCTGCGCTTCGACCACCAACCGCAACTTCATGGGTCGCATGGGCAAAGGGGGCATGGTGCACCTGATGTCGCCGGCCACGGCGGCGGCCAGCGCGATAGAAGGAAAGATCGCCGACCCGAGGAAATATCTGTAACATCTTATTTTATCTTTCAAGGAGTGAACATATGAAAACATTCGGAGGCCCGGTTCTCTTTCTCGACCGCGGCGACATCAATACCGACGAAATCATCCCTGCCAAATACCTGACCGAGATCACCAAGGAAGACCTGAAGCCGTATATTCTGGAAGACCTGAAACTGCCCGGTTTCGATGCAAAAGGGCCTAAAACCAGGAATGCCCGCGTGATCGTCTCCCGCGCCAACTTCGGCTGCGGTTCGTCCCGCGAACATGCCCCCTGGGTGTTCGAGGTCAACGGCATCACCGCCGTGATTGCCGAATCCTTCGCACGCATCTTCCGTCAGAACATGTTCAACTGCGGCATGGCGGCCATCGAACTTCCCAAGAGCGACCTGGACCAGATTATGTCTCATGCCGGCGATGAAGATGCCGTCATGGATATCAATATCGAGACCGGCACGCTGACTATGAAAGGCGGCGGCCAGCAGAAGAGCTTCAGCTTTGAAATATCCCCCTTCGACAGGGCGCTGGTTCTGGCCGGCGGTTGGGTCGATTACGCCGACCGGAAATACTGATTGGCAGGTGAATCTGAAACAAGAAAGCCCCGAATTTCGGGGCTTTCTTGTTTCAGAATTTCCTGCTCAATCCCAGATGAAAGCCCACATCCGGCGCTGTGCCGACCGCCACATCCTCCGTGACACCGATATCCAGCAGACATTCACCGGGAAGCCTGAGCGCTCCCCCGGAAACCAGCATCAGCGAACTGCCCGAAAGTCCGTCCAGCGAACTGCCGCGATATAAAGGGGTATTTCCGTTCAACTGCACCTTGAAGGATATCCAGGGAGCAGGCCCCCAGCCCAGTCCCAGCGTGCCAGACCCGGCCAGATTGTTATGCTGGTCGCGCAGCACATCTCCATCGGACATCACCAGACCGCCCAAGGAGCCGAACACCCCCAGTGAGCCCCACTCGCTGTAATTGGTCATGCTGCCGCACAACTGCAGCATGAAATCGGTCCCGCCACTGCCACGCAGTGAGGTGCTGTCTCCGGTCGGCAGTTTCAGGGCCGCCTTCAGCGCGAGACGGTCATGTGACTTGTCACCCCGCTGATCATAGAGGCCAAGCCCGGCCGTCAGACTCAGGTCGCCGATGCCGGAACCGGCCTGATCCATCTTCAGCTTTTGGACACCATCCCTGCGATAACGGTAACGGAGGCGGTCTTTGGGAGCTTTATCACGGCCACCCTGGGGCAGGCCGAAGGCCGAATGCCAGTCGATGACATAACTGTCAAGAAAACCGCCCCCCTGGACAATGTAGGGGATTTCGACACCCAGCTCCCAACGGTCCGCAAGTCCATAGCGGGCAGAAAGGGCCAGACGATATGTTTCACCGTCCAGAATCATCTGTTCCCGGGCTTTGCTGACGACCAGGTAATTGCTGGACAGATCCTGGGAGAGAGCCACTATCAGGCGACCGGGAGTAGCTATGTCGGCTCCGGTTTCGCGGGGAAGTCCGTAGATCTGAACAAGCGGGCTCTGGTTGGATATTACAAAGGGTGTAATCTCCATATCTTCGGCACAGGCAACGGCTGCCGGGCAGAGGACAAGGACCGCTGCAAATAGCCGCCTGTTAATAGTTGCCCGCATCTTCATTCAGCCCCCACTTTCAGCATGCTTTGATTGATATGCTCAAATAGTTGCGACTTAAACAGCCGTACGCTTTGTAGCATCTGCCCCAGTTCGTGTCAATCGGTCGAATTATCGGGCTTTCAGCCGTAACCTGTACGGTGCAGTTGCGCTACAGCAAACAGCATATGCTGGCAGGTAAACTTGCAGTGCTTGATTTTTTTTTGAGTCAATGCGATAGTGACGCCACAATTAAAAGCACGCTACATGGAGGATACAATGTTTGGATTTGGCATGCCTGAACTGATAATCATACTCGTAATTGTTCTGGTTGTTTTTGGAGCAGGGCGACTGCCCGAGATCGGCGGGGCGCTCGGCAAGAGCATCCGCAACTTCAAGAAGGCATCGGACGGCAAGGACGAAATCGAGATCAAACCCAAGAGCGAAGATAGCGACAAGAAGGAGTGATCTGGGCTGTTTTACACAACGCAAAAAGGGGAAAGGCAGATGCCTTTCCCCTTTTTGCGTTCAGCTTTGCGGAGCCATTGACGCTACGAGTTGAGATACTCCCCGATCTTCTCCGCCAGCGTGCTGTAAATTCGGCGGCACTCGTTTTCGTCCTTCTCCAGCAGCGTCACGCGGAAACCCTGCAGCGGTGTAGAAAACGAAGACAGCGGCACGATGCAGATGCCGGTGGCGGCCAGGATGTGGTAGACGAAACGCTTGTCGGGCGACACGCCCGGCTGGTTGACCAGGCCATTCACCAGTTCCTTGACTTCGGCATTGGCAATCGGGATCGACTGGCGACTGTTCAGCAGGCCATCCTTGAAGGCCACCGCCATATAGAAGGCTCCGTTGGTGCGGTTGACCTGCAGTGCCGGAACCTGGCTGAGGAAATCATAGGTGATGTTGCTCATCTTTTCGTAACTGGCGATGCGTTCCGCCAGGTAGCCGGCATATTCCGGATGGCGGACAATCTCGGGTATCACCATCTGCGGCAGGGTCGTGGAGCAGACTTCATTCATCTTGCCGGTCAGGATCAGATTGACATATTTACGGAACTGCTCGTCCTTATGGCCATTGTAGACCTCGATCCAGCCGCAGCGCGAACCGGGCCAGGGCAGCTCTTTTGAAATACCCTTCAGGGAAATGGCCGGAACATCGCCGATCACATCACTGATCGGCACCGTTTTTTTGCCGTTATAGACGATGTTGGTGTAGACCTCGTCGGCAATGATGAACAGATCGTTTTCGCGGGCCACCGCCACAATCTCCTCCAGCATCTGCTTGGTATAGACCATGCCGGTGGGGTTGTCAGGATTAATAATCATGATGGCGCAGATATTGGGGTTGTAGCGGACATGGTTTTTCAGATCCTCCATATCCGGATACCACCGGTTGGCAGGATCAAGGCGAAACAGGGACGGCGCCGAGTGGGCATGGCCGATCTCGCCCAGGGTATGGGTAGTGTAGGACGGAGAGGGCATCAACACCCGCGCCTCGGCCCGCAGAGCACCGTAGATCTTGGCGATGGCGTCGCCCAGGCCGTTAAAGAAGATGATGTCATCCGGGGTGATTTGCGCCCAGCCGCGAGCGTTGGTAGTTTCGCAGATGAACTCACGGGTTTCCAGCACGCCACGGGTGTGGCAGTAACCCCAGGAATGGTTGTCCATGACCGCCTTGGCCACGATTTCCTTCATCCAGGCCGGGATGACCTCACCCTTGACAATCGGATCGCCGATATTTTCCCAGTTGATCCTGATTCCGTGTTTCTGGAGTTTCTCAGCCACATTGACGATATTTCTGATTTCGTAGGTCAGTTCGCCTGTTCCAGGCGGTACCAGTTCGACTCTCATTACTGCACCTCATCTATTCCTATCAATATTCGCAGCGCACAAAGTCGCAAGCTTTTAATTTTGTCAACATACCGGTCCACCGGTCTTATCAATCCAGCCCTATCGTCAGGCGACCATCTTCATCACACCACCGCAACCAGGCGATTGCTGCCTGGTCTGACATCAGTACCATGGCCCAGTCATGTTCCAGTTTGAGCACCTTGAACGGCTGCTTGGGCGTCAGCGTGACACCCGGATTCCGGTCAGGCTGGAGATACGACTGGTAATATTGCTTGCGGAGTCCCGGCAGCAGGCGGCTCATGCGGCTCTTGAGAAACACATCCCAGGTCTGAAAGGCATCCCGGCCTTGCGGGTCGATCCAGGCTTCCCGGCCGGCGTCATCATAACAGACCCGCAGCCAGTTTCCCTTGCGGGCCATAACGATCAGCGGGACGTGATTCGCCGCCGGACCGAAGATCCATTCATTGCCCGGCAGCTTCGCAACATTGACGGTTCCAAGCCGGGACAGGCCCGGTTCCCGGTACAGATGAACCGCTGGCGGTGGTTCCTGGCCGGAAACTGCGCCGGGAAGGACGGCCACTCCAATACCGCTGTAAGGACGCATCTTCACCGGATTGGCCGCCAGGCAGATAGAAGCCAGGCTCCCCATGATCAGCAACGTCAGCAGAACCACCCAGCAGCGCTTTGCCATTCTAATCGAACAATCCCCGCAAGCGTTCCAGATATTCCAGCGACTGCGGGTCGCAATCTTCGGGTGACCAGAGGCCCTTTTCAGCCTCTGTCAACGGCAGGTACGGACCGGCCTTAACCTCGTAGAAAACAGTGCCGGTTTCGAGACTTACGGCGGTGTGATAGACCCCGGAAGGAACATCCGCCGCCAGATTGCCGAGCGAGTGCGACAGCAGCACGGTTTCGGCCGGAGAGCCGTCCTCGGCAAACGTGACGACCCCCAAACTACCTTTCATCAGGATGAAGGCCTCGTCTTTTTCGGTGTCGAGATGGCGATGGGGGCGAATGTAGGAACCGGGCTCGATGGCGTTCAGCAGGCGATGGCAGCGGGATTGATCGGAACGATGGATATTATGGTTTTTGCGCAAACGCGGCGCTGTCAGCGCCTCGGTTGTTACCTGTTCCAGAAGTTCACGGGTTACCACCTTCATCAGCGGTCCACCAGAGCGAGCAGGTTGCCGTCAAAATCCCGGACCACGGCCATTTTTCCCCAGGGACTGGACTCCAGCGGCTCGACAAACGTTACACCGCCGGTTTTCAGGGTTTCACACAGCTCGACAATTTTCTGCACCTTAAGAGTTATGCCGGTATGTCTGCCGACCAGGCTGCGGGCATCGTCATGCAGAGCCAGTGAAACGCCCATCGTGGCACCGGTTCCCGGAAAGAACTCGATGATCATCTCGCTCTGCCCGGCGACCGGTAGGCCCAGCAGGTCAACATAGAACGTCCTGGCCTTGGCCAGGTCGGTGACGAATATTACGATGTTTTTCAGTGAAACAGACATTGAAGCCCCTGTAAATGCGATTAATTATTTCTGCGACAGGCGATGGACGCACTCGACCATGAAAATCGCATTTTCGGGCGGCACCGTCGGCAGGATGCCGTGTCCCAGGTTGAAGATATGGCCGGGACGGCCGGCGTTTTCGTCCAGCACCCGCTTGACCTCGCGCTCGATGATCTCCTTGGTGGCAAACAGAACGGTCGGATCCAGGTTGCCCTGCACCGCCATCTGCGGGCCAAGCACATCGCGGGCTGCTTTCAGGTCGGCATGCCAATCCAGTCCCATCACGTCTCCGCCGGCCTTTTTGACAATGTCCAGCATCGTGCCGGCGCCCTTGACGAAGTGGATCACCGGTGTCTCCATCCGGTTCAGACCGTTGATCAGCTTGGTTGTGTAGGGCAGCACATAGCGCTCGTAATCGGCCGGCGAGAGGATTCCGCCCCAGGTGTCGAAGATCTGGATGCACTGGGCCCCAGCCTTGATCTGGGCATTCAGGTATTCCATGCTCATCATCGTGATCTTTTCCATCAGGGCGGCGTAGATCTCAGGCGCCGCATACATCATGCGCTTGATCTGGGCAAAATCCTTGGAACCCTTGCCTTCCACCATGTAGCAGGCCAGTGTAAAGGGTGCGCCGCCGAAGCCGATCAACGGCACCTTGGAGGCCAGTTCGCGGCGCAGGATTTTGATGGTCTCCAGCACATAGGGGACATCCTGTTCCATCTCCGGAATGCGCAGTTTATCCACATCCGCCATGCTGCGGATCGGGCTTTCAAAGACCGGACCGGGCACAAAATCCAGCTTCATCCCCATCGGTTCGACCGGAGTAAGAATATCGGAGAACATGATGGCGGCGTCCACCCCCAGAATATCAACCGGCTGAATGGATACCTCGGCCGCCAGTTCCGGGGTTTTGCACAGTTCCAGAAAGGTGCATTTCGAGCGGACCGCCATATACTGCGGCAGATAACGACCGGCTTGGCGCATCAGCCATACTGGTGTACGATCAACCGGTTTGCCCCAACAGGCATCAAGAAATCTCATGTTCATTGTCATTCTCCTATGAATGCGTCCGAAAACGATTGGAATTTAGTCAGCAAAGGGGTCACATAGTAATTTTAACGACCATAGAAGTCAAATCATTTGAGGGGTGGACGCGTGCAGAGGAGTATCAGCAACTTGGCGGGAGCGCTGCCCGGCGACGGCTTGGCAAAGACCGGACCGGCCGCTTTTTGTGAAGCGGACTGTCCACCTGCCGATGAGGCAAACGCCTCCAGCAGGCGAGATTCGCGGGTAGAGCAGTTTAATTCCAGATGCTGCTGAATGAAATTTTCAGCTCCGGACTCGGCCTGCAGCGGCTGTGCATCTTCCCGGCGCAGCCAGGCACGTACGACATGGCTGTCGGGGCGTTCAATCCTCTGACGGTCATAAAACTGCAGAGCAGAAATCGGCACCCAATGCGTACCCCGTTTTTCGATGGCCCTGATATCCCGGATCCGCGAACAGGCCATGCTGTTGCCCCCCTGGCAGGCAGCTCCAAAATCATCGGTCGCCTGACGATATTTCTCGAAGCTGAAATAGCATTCGCCACGCTGGTAGCGCAAGGTCGTGATCAGGCGCGCTGCCTCGGCCGGATCGACCTTGCGGCCGCCGTTCTTGCTGGTTTTCTTCCCTCCAGCGGGACGATAGCGTTCAATCGCCCGCTCGAATAACAGCAGCGCTTTATTGAAATCGCCTTCAGCCAGCGTTGAATTGTTAAGCATCCGGTAATATTTTCCCCGTTCGGCATAAGCGATCCCTTCTTCGGGCAGCAGCTTAATCGCTTTATCAACCTCGCGAACAGCCCCCTCGTAGTCATCGACAAAGGCCCGGTCATAGGAAGCCAGCAGGTGTTTGGAATAAGCTTTGAACAGCATGCGGTACTCGTTCAACGGATCTACAGGCACTTCCAGGTCATAGGCGGCCAGCACCGGCCAGCTGCACAGACAGGATGCAGCGAACAGTAACCAGAAAACAAAAAATCGAAGGCGGCTCACCCAGCCTCCACCGTAAAACTTTTTCTGCCGTATACCACCTTATCGCCGGGATAAAGCTTGCGGCCACGGCGCATCTCCACCTCGCCGTTAACCGAAACGTACCCTTCTGCGATGATCACCTTGGCCTCGCCGCCCGAAGATACGGCATTTTCGCCCTTGAGAAAACTGTCCAGTTTTATGAATGGTGTTGTTATCTGCATCTATGCTCCCTTTTTAGCTGTTCTAGTGATTCCAGTCGTCGGCTATCATAACAATCAGGGAATTCAACGCTTAACTTCCATCTCGCATTCCGTAAGCATGCCCTGAATCTCATCCGCTGTTATATCCGGCAATACAAATACGCCATGACTGTCCTTCTCGACCCTGGTTATGCCGGGATAGCGTTTTTCCAGAACCTTGATTTCCAGCGACTGCTGTCTGACGGCCGCCAGCAGTCGTCGGTTCTCCGCTTCCAGGTCGAACTTTTCGATGGCCGAGCGAAGGGCAAACCTCAGGTCATTGTCATTCCAGGGCTTGGAGAAAAAACGGTAGATTTCTCCTTCATTGACCGCTTTCATGGCGGCCTCAAGGGTGGCGTGACCGGTCAGCAGGATGCGAACCGTGTCGGGATATTGTTCATGTACCAGTGCCAGAAACTCGGAGCCCTGCATACCGGTCATGCGCTCGTCGGAGACGACAA
Source organism: Deltaproteobacteria bacterium (assembly GCA_014380135.1). Taxonomy (GTDB): domain Bacteria; phylum Desulfobacterota; class Desulfuromonadia; order Geobacterales; family Pseudopelobacteraceae; genus JACRCG01. The sequence continues at coordinate 48,383 of JACMKN010000093.1, read as the reverse complement.
CCTTGAATTGCTGCTCCAGCATGATATCAAGCGCCTCTTCCGCGCTTGTCGAAGTCACTATTTCCAGCGGTTCGTCAAAGAGTGCCCGCTTCAAGGCTGACAGCACATTGGTTTCATCATCAACCAACAGAATTTTGCTAATCATGACAACGCTCCTTTGTTGTTTAAACGCCTCTCAGCGCAACTCCTTCAGCAGACACGCCCACATTCCGGGGGATATTTCATACGCGACATCTTGAGCACCATTCGTTGCTGCTGTTGGTCAAATTCGATCATGGAATTCGTCAGTCCTCCACAACCTGAACAAAGACACCGTGGGTGGGCGGGTTCTTGCGGTACTGACTGCGGATCAGGGCTACCCCGGCCGGATCCAGCACACTGCCGCGCTGCATCAGCAGCACGCCGCTGCCGCTTTCCACATCACGGGCAATAGTCATGCCGGGCACCAGGTCCATATGTCCGACTTCGACCTCAGCTACCGAACCGGCTTTGCGGCCCTCAAAATACACAATCCGCACAATTCCCTGAAACTTTGTAATCAGCTGCGGATCGAGCAGAGTTCCGGCATGGTAACGGGTATTCATCAGAGCATAGTCGGCACGACTCTGTTCCACCGAACGAGCTGATTTTTCGATAAAATCGGCTATCGTGATCAGGCGGGCTCCCAAGGGGATCGCGTCGCCCTGCAAGCCATCCGGGAAACCACTGCCGTCAAAGGCTTCATGATGGTGGCGAATCAGCGGCAGGATTGCGGACAATTCCTCAACCTGCTGAAACATCTCTTCACCGCGCAGTGAATGCTGGCGGTACTCGCGAGCCTCGCTCTCGGACATCTCCTCCAGGCGCTTGCTAAGGCCGGCATTCGGGCTGCCGAACTTTCCGGCATCATGCAGAAGCGCCGCAAGTTTCAATGTAGCGACGGCCTCACCGCCAAGCCCCATCTTGCGGGCCACATCGGTGACCAGGATGCTGACCGTGCGGGCGTGGACCGCATTACGGTCCCCCATGACTTCAAAAAAATTATCAAAGGTCCGACTGAGAATAGCCGCCGGAGCCCGCTCATCCAGGCTCTTTATGGCCTGGCTCTGCTCCCGGATGGTGGCAGTGCTCTGCAGCAGCCGTTTCTTCAGGTTTTCGTTCCACTCCTCCAGCTCCTGTTTCTGCCGGTTGATGATCTCGTTCAGACGCCGTTTTTCAGTTCCCTGTTCATAGAGTTCCAGGGCCTCGCGTATCGCCTTGACCAGCTCCTCATCATCCCAGGGCTTGGAGATGTAGCGTCCGGCACCGCCCTTGTTGATAGCGTCGATGGTGGCGTTGATGTCCGAATATCCGGTCAGCAGGATGCGCTGGGCAAAGGGGGCGAACACCTGTGAACGCCCCAGAAATTCGGCTCCGTTCATGCCGGGCATGCGCTGGTCGGAGACAATCAGCCCCACGTCCTCAAGGGTCCGCAGCTTTTCCAGCCCGGCTTCGCCCGATGTGGCAATCTCGATGGTGAAGTCTTCATCCATCAGCAGCCGCTGCAGCGCCCTCAGGATATTCTCCTCGTCATCAACAAAAAGAACGGTTCGCATGTTCAGACCTCCAGAAAAACCGCTACGGCGGCTTCACAGTTATTTATGGAAACCAGAGAGCCCATTACCCGCCACGCTTTATCGTTCAGTTGAATGGTTGTGTCCAGTTTTTTTTGTTCACGAATCTGGCGAACCAGCAATATAAACTCCTCTGTGCAGCACATGTTCACATCTCCCCCAAGAATGGTGTCACATTCTTCACTGAGTATTGATATGGCCAGGGTATTGCAGAGTGCGATCATGCCCGAATCATCTATCCCTACCACTCCCACCGGCAATGTTCCCAGAATACCCTGGGAAAATTCCAGTACCCTGTTGCGTATCTCCAACTGTTCCGTGCGCTGCAGCACCTTTTCTTCCAGGGCCTGGTTGGCGATGGCAAGTTGTTCCAGCAGTTCATGATTTCTTTTCAACAGAAAATAACGCTCCAGACAGTTCTGGATGGTAACCCGCAGTTCGTCATCGTTCCAGGGTTTGGGGATGAACTTGTAGATGTGCCCCTCGTTAATGGCCGCCACAATGGTACCGGCATCGGCATAACCGGAAAGAACGATGCGCACCGTATGGGGCCAGCGTTCATAGACCGCCCTGAGGAACTCGACGCCGTTCATGACCGGCATGCGATAGTCGGAGACGACCACCTGGAAGGGGCCGTCCTCTTCCATGATCTTCAAACCCTCATCGCCCGAACCGGCAATCACTATTTCGTAGTCGTCATCCAGGAAAATCCTCTCCAGCGCCCGCAGGACGTTTCTCTCGTCATCGACACAAAGTATTTTTATCTGCTCGGAGCATTCGTTCATGATGTACCCCCTTGGTGAAGCGCTGTTTTCAGTAGTTGCAGTGCCCGGCCGTCATCCTCATAAGCTCTGTTGCTCATGACTTCATTTCCGCAACCTGCTGCGGCGGTTTCAGGGGCAGACGGACTGTAAAGGTCGATCCTGATCCAACCTCGCTCTCCACGGTTATCTCGCCACCATGCTTGCAAATGATGTCATAGCTGATGGAAAGCCCCAGCCCGGTGCCTTTACCAACCTCCTTGGTGGTGAAGAACGGCTCGAAAATGCGCTGCTGTATTTCTTTCGGGATGCCGCAACCGGTATCAGTTACCGAGACAAATACATTCTCTTCCTCGCCCCAGGTGCGGACGGTGATGATTCCCTGATTCTCTCCGATGGCGTGGGCGGCGTTGACCAGCAGGTTGAGAAAGACCTGGTTGACCTGCTGGGGGTAACAGGTAACCTGCGGGATGTCGCCGAATTCGCGGTTCAGGGTGGCGACGTACTTGATCTCGTTCCAGGCGATATTGATGGTGGTTTCCAGCGCCTCGTTCAAATTCACCAGAGCGCTTTCAGCCTGATCGACCCTTGAAAAGCTTTTCAGATCCTGCACGATGCGGCGCACCCGCCCGGCGCCGTCCTGACTCTCAATAATCAGCTGGCGGGCATCCTCCATGATGTAATCGATCTTGAGCCGTTTGCGGGTTTCCTTAAGTGCCTTGGCACCAGGGTTGTCAGTGCATTCCGCAAGTGTCTGGTCGCCGGCGCTGATGAATTCAGCCAGGCGGTCAACGTATTTTGTGAGAGTTGAGAGGTTGCTGGATATAAAGCCCATCGGATTGTTGATCTCGTGCGCCACGCCGGCAGCCAGCTGGCCGATGGAGGCCATCTTCTCCTGCTGAAATACCTGCATCTGGGCTTCCTTCAGCTCGGCATAGGCCTTCTGCAGTTCCAGGGTGGTCGCGCGCAGGTCAGTCGTATCATTGATCGAAACCACATGAGCCGTCACCAGACCACTGTCCTTGATCTGATAAATATTGATGTCGTAGGAGCGGCCCGAGCTTTGGTGAAAGATTTCGCCGCTGGTGCCGTTGAAGTTTACAAAGCGCAATCCGGACTCGGCCAGCAGCTCACGCCAGTCCAGACCGATCAGCTCTTTGACCGGACGGCAGGTAATGTCGGACAGCAGTTTGTTACAGCGTCGGATCCGGTGCTCGGCGTCGGTCAGGATCACGAAATCATGCAGGTGATCCAGGGTCTGCTCCCACTCCAGCTTGCCATGCGCCACCTGTTCGAAGAGCTGGCCCAGTTCGACATGCTTGGCTTCCAGATCCAGGCGGTTCTGAGCCAGTTCGGCCTCTACCGCTTTGCGTTCGGTAATATCTTCCTTGACCGCCAGATAGCCGATGATGCGTCCATCTTGGTCGTACAGGGGCGAGATGGAGGCAAATTCCCAGTAGAGTGTGCCGTCCTTGCGTTTGTTGTGAAATTCGCCGCGCCACTCCTTTCCGCAGGAAATAGTCTTACACAATTCGGCATAATCATCGGCCGACATTTCGCCGGTCACGAGTACGGGTGTGTGCTGGCCGATGGCTTCTTCGGCTGTGTAGCCGGTGGTCTGGCAGAACTTGGGGTTGACGTATTCGATGATGCCATCCATATCGGTGATGACGATGGTGGCCGGACTCTGCTCCACAGCGCGGGTCAGACGGGCGAGCGACTCCTCCAGCAGTCGTCGATCAGTTATGTCCTCCAGGGTTTCTACCGCCGCGACAATCTCGTTGTTGCTGTTTCTGATCGGAGCCGCTTCAAAAAAAATGTAGCGCCGTTTGCCTCCAAGGTGTTCGTACCACCCCTCCGCACGCAGAGATCCTTCAACAAACAGCGAAGTTGAATGATTGGAATAAAGCTCATTTACACGTTCCAGCGTGTGATCTATGACAAGATCGGCAAGGACCGGCCGTTTCGACGGATAGAAGGGTGTCCATTGCTGGCGGGTGCCGGTCATCTGAAATGAGCTGTTGCCGGTCAATTTGGCCAGCGCACTGTTCCAGAAGATTATCTTGTGATTGCGGTCAATGACAAACATCGGTGCGGCGGAATTCTGAATGATGCCGCTGTAAAAGTTTTTCTCGTCCTTGAGCGCCTGTTTGGCGTCATGCACTTCTTTCATCAAGGTGTTGAAGGCGAGGGCCAGCCTTCCAATTTCGTCACCGGTCGCCAGTTCGATCGGCTGCCATTCGTTTGCTCCAGCATTGGCGGAGTCAACGTGTGCGGTTAGTTTCCGTATGGGAAGTGTCAGACGACGGGTGACGTACCAGACAACCACAATCGACAGCACAATACCGAATATTGAAATTGCAATTGCATTCAGGAACACTTTATTGAGCGGTCGAAAGGCATCCTCGTAGGGGATATTGGCTGCCAGAATCCAGCCGGTCCGGCCGACTTTCTTGAACGAACTTACCATGCGCTGACCCTTGGAATTGACATTGTCCAGAGAGCCTTCGAAGCCCTGCAAGGCCTTGTCAATACCGGGATTTACTCCTGCCGGTATCCGTTCCAGTATCCGCTTGCTGTCGGGGTGCATCAGCAGGGTCCGTCCGTGCAGCAGATACAGGTAACCGGATGTTCCAATTCGTTCCGATGACAGGCTGGTCAGAAACTGATCGGCGCCGAGGGTATGATATCCCGCCAGCAGGCAGATGATCCGGTCACTGTTATCCCTTACCGGTACGACCATCGCGATCATGGGGGTGTGGGGGGGTATGCTCATGCTGAATGGCGCCGATATGTAGGGCGCACCTGTTCGCAACGGTTCGCGTACGTAATCCCGGAAAGCGAGATCAATGCCCAGCACTTCTGCATTGCCCATGTTTTCGGCAATGACCCGCCCATCGGTTCCGATCACCAGAAAGCCGGCGTCAAAGATCATCTGGGCGGGACTCGCATGTGTAAGAACTTGCTGTATTTTTTGGGGGTCGGCCAGAACCTGGCTGTTGATGTCGGTCGCCGCCAGAGACAGCTGATGACGGGCAAGTTCGATGCGGCCGTTCAGCTGCGCGGCAATCTCGGAAACCAGCATGAACTGCTGCCTGAAGATACTTTCCTTCAGAAGGGTGTGGAAATATGAAAACAGGGTAGCGGAAACGGCGATAACCAGGATGGAAACCGTGAGGAAGGTGACAACTGCTACCTTGGTCTTGATGCTTGCCTTCCCGTCTTTCAAGCCGAGCTTCATTTTTACCTCCGACTGATATCTCCCTGACTACAAAGCTGAAAGGTAAATCATTATATTTTTGCTCAACCTGTAAGCGCGCATGTCTTGAAGCTGTTTATAACAAATTAAGCGACACAAAGCGATGACGAAACCAATGCATTCTGTTGAATGTCATCATCGGACATTGTGATGAAATCGTAATAGCCGGAATCATTCCAGTGGCCGTAAAACGGTTTATCCATTGGGCTATCCTCCAATGAGTATTTTGTACATATCGACTGGGGCTTTTGGCCTTAAGCCATTGCCCCTGTATGCATTTGGTTTATAATGTGAACAGGGGTGAGAGTATGAAACTGCTCAAAACCAAAGTATGGAACTGGTGGGATATTAGTCTGCTGAAGTGGTGTTGTTTTCTCTTCGGTATGGTGGCTGGTGCTTACTTTAATGTTTACGTTAGGCCATATTTGTGGATTATTCTTGTTGCAGCAATCCTGCTGACGATCCGGCCTGCAATCGCCTACTGGAAAGATTAACCGGCTATTCCCCTTGTTCATCCGCTTGCACATTGAGAATGCAATCTGTTGTCTTCCGGGCTCAAACTGCTGAATGTAGCAGTAAGGCCTGATTCACCTTTTTTATTTTCCAATCAATGTTTCTATATACTCAAATAAATCTCTGTAATCACAAGGTTTATAATATATTTTATTAAATTTATCTTTAACGAGATGTATATCTCTCGGAGAAAGTGCCGTTAAAGCTATAACCGGAACCATGCTCCCTTGCATTTTCATGACTTCTGTGGCTGATGCTCCATCCAGATTCTTCATCTTCAAATCGGTGATTATCAGATCGAATCGTTCACTAGCAGATGTAGTCAACAGATCAACCCCATCGGTGACAGCCACAACCTCATACCCATGAGATTTTGCATGTATTGTTAAAAGTTCTCTGCTGCCCAGATCGTCTTCTGCAATCAAAATCCGCTTTGCCATTATATACAGTTCTCCTTTTTAACAGTATTCGCTTTCATATAATATGCATACAAACTTTTATCATAGAGGCATTTTCAAGACCCCCTTGTTCCATTGAAACTTCCAAGTGGCTACGATATAGTCTGGCAATGGTTGTCTGCAAGAGTTTTTTCATGTTTTGCTTCCGTGAGACGGTATGATACCTGTGTCATTGCTTTAAGGTGGGCAATGATTTACTTTCCGAAGTCGAAATTCACATACTCCACTCTGCTTCAATTATGGATTTGGATTTAAAGGTGGAATGCTGTAATGATGTCGGCACTGGCTTATTGACACAAGGAGTTCTCTATAAATGATCTGTCCTTATTGCAAGGAAACTATCCAGGATGGTGCGATAAAATGCCGCTACTGCGGTTCAATGATCAATCTTGATCCTGCCAATACCATTAACATTGACAGCATCAGCAGTGATGAAATTCGTGCGTTCGTGGGAGCTAATGCCCACTACTACATCCAAAGCTTCTCAAAATTTACCATTTCAGGCAGAGAGAAGTTCTGTGTAACATGGAACTGGTCTTGTTTCGGTTTCACTTTCATCTGGTTCTTGTACAGGAAAATGTATGCTTTAGCTGTAATCACATTTATTGTCTTCTGTATACCCGGAGTCAATATTCTCCTGCATATCGGAATCGGAATGGTCGGCAACTATCTGTACTACAGGCATGTAAAAGGAAAGATCCTTGAAATCAGATCAATACAATCACCTCAGAATTACATTCCAGTGCTGGAGGAAACGGGAGGGGTGAATAAGTGGGTCATCTCTTTAGGTGTCATCATAAGTATAATCATTGCAATACTATTTGCTGTCTTTTTCTCCACAATGATTGCATTCATGGGGCAGCACATCACAAGAATGACGATATAATCAAGATCTGCAGGTATATCCGCTCCGCAATAAAAGATGCCAATACTAACAAACAATTGATGTGCAAATGATAATAGCCCCTGCTTAAGAGGTCTCACAAGAGGCTTCACTTTAAGCAGGGGCTATATGTTTGGTAGTTGTTACAACTACAAGATAGTTATGGCGGAGAGGGTGAGATTCGAACTCACGGAGCTGTTACACTCGGCGGTTTTCAAGACCGCTACCTTAAACCACTCGGTCACCTCTCCAAATTCAGAGTTTGTCTCTATATCATAAACATTTCCAAAATTCAAAAGATTAATGCCGGCCTTACCTCAGATAATTCTTTCCAGACCGCCCATGTACGGTCGCAACACAGCTGGAACCAGAACCGAACCGTCCTCCTGCTGATAGTTTTCCAGCACCGCCACCAGCGTCCTTCCCGCCGCCAGGCCGGAGCCATTCAGCGTGTGGACAAATTCAGGCTTGGCCTTTTCGTCCTCGCGGAAACGGATCGAGGCGCGCCGGGCCTGGAAGTCGCCGAAGGTGCTGCAGGAGGAGATTTCACGGTAACAGCTCTGCCCCGGAAGCCAGACCTCGATGTCGTAGGTCTTGGCAGAGGAAAAACCGATGTCGCCGCTGCAGAGTGCCATGACACGGTAGGGCAGTTCCAGCAGCTGCAGGATTTTTTCGGCATGGCCCGTCAGCTTCTCCAGCTCGGCGTCCGATTCGGAGGGATGCACAAATTTGACCAGCTCCACCTTGTTGAACTGGTGCTGGCGGATCAGACCGCGGGTATCCTTGCCGTAGGAACCGGCCTCGCGGCGGAAGCAGGGAGTGCAGGCAACATAGCTGATCGGCAGGTCGGAGCGTTTCAAGATCTCGCCCCGGTGGATGTTGGTGACCGGAACTTCGGCGGTCGGGATCAGGAAAAAATCCGGATCAACCAGCTTGAAGAGATCCTCCTCGAACTTGGGCAGCTGGCCAGTGCCGGTCATCGAATCGCGATTGACCATGAAAGGGGGCAATACTTCCTGGTAACCGTGTTCATCCGTATGCAGATCGAGCATGAAGTTGATCAGGGCCCGTTCCAGGCGGGCGCCGGCACCGCGGTAGAGCGTAAAACGCGCGCCGGTGATCTTTGCCCCGCGTTCGAAATCAAGGATGCCGAGCTCCTCTCCGATCTCCCAGTGCGGCTTGGCCTTGAACACGGGCTGTTGCGGTTTGCCCCAGGTCCGGACCTGGACATTGTCGTTCTCGGAGGACCCCAGCGGGGTCGTGGCGTGCGGCAGATTCGGAACTGTCAACATGAAAGACTGCAGCTTCTCTTCCAGCTGCTTCAACTCCTCGTCCTGCTCCTTGATTGTCTGGGAGACGGCCCGCATTTCCAGGATTTGATCCTGAACCTGGCTCTTGTCCTTTACACGGCCTATCTCGTCGGAGACCCGGTTGCGTTCGGCCTTGAGCGTCTCGTTTGCCTGGAGCAGGTTTCTGCGCTCCCCATCCAGCTCTCGAAAACCGTCCAGATAAGATGCGCCGCCACGGGTACGCAGGCGCTGTTCGGCCTCGTCCGGATTCTCACGGATGAATTTAATGTCTAGCATCGGGAAACACCTTTATTTTTCAGGATTAAAAGTGTATTTTCTAGCACTTGTGCCACCTCTCGTCAATGCAAAAGAGCCTCAATGAAACCTGCACTTGCCCTTATCCTGCTTACATTAATGTTCCTGTGCACACCAATCAGCCTGTTGGCGGAGGAGATCGTCATCAACGCCGCCGGCGACATCATGCTGGCCGGCAAGTGGGCGCCCGTACTGAAGTCCAGTGGTTATGGATACCCTTTCGACGGCATCAAAGCCGAACTGGCCAAGGGCGACATCAACATCGCCAATCTGGAATCGCCGATCGCAAGCGGCGGCAGCGAATTCAGCGGCAAGCAGTTCCGCTTCCGGGCCGAACCGGCGGTTGCCAAAGCCATCCGCGCGGCCGGCTTCAATATGGTGACGCTGGCCAACAACCACAGCATGGACTACGGTGGCGCGGCGCTGGCCGAGACGCTGGGACATCTGGATGCGGCCGGTATCGCCTGGATCGGCGCCGGTCTGAATCTGGATGAAGCCCGCCAGATGGCGCTCTATACTGTCAAGGGCAAGAAGATCGCTTTCCTGGGCTACTCCCTGACCCGACCGATCGAGTTCTTCGCCGGCAAGACCCGTCCCGGCACCGCCCCCGGTTACGAAAAACTGGTTACGGCCGACGTGGCCAGCGCCCGCCGACAGGCCGACTATGTCATCGTTTCCTTTCATTGGGGCAAAGAAGCCGGCGACACGGCACAGGCCAATCAGCGCAACGCCGCTCACAACGCCATTGATGCCGGGGCGGATGTCATCATCGGCCACCATCCTCATGTGCTGCAGGGGGTCGAAATCTACAAAAAGGGCATCATCTTCTACAGCCTGGGTAATCTCGCCTTTGCCAGCAAGAGTACCACCGCCGATGTCGGCGCCCTGATCCGCCTGCGACTGGACGAAAAGCAGAGAACAGCCGAGATCCTGCCACTGGATGTGCTGAACCATCGGGTCGGCTTCCAGCCCCGCCTTCTGTCGGGAACCAGAGCCGAGGCGGTCATGGAAAAGCTGAGGGTGCTGTCACAGCCCTTCCGGACCGAAATCCGGAACAGTGGTGGAAAATACAGTGTAGATTTCTCGGGCAGCGATCGATGAAAATACTCCTTGCAACCCTGCACGCCAAATACTCCCACGCCTCGCTGGCGCTCCCCTGCCTGGCGGCCGCCTGCCGCGACATTCCCGTGACGCAGATTGTGATCCGCGAATGGACCGTCAACGAACCGCGCCAGCAGCTCCTGCGACTGATCATGGCCGAAGGGGCCGACCTGATCGCCTTTTCGTGCTACATCTGGAACATCGAACAGACCCTGCAGATCGTTTCGGATATCAAAAAGATAGCGCCGCAGACACAGATCGCGCTGGGGGGACCGGAGGCGTCCTTCGGGGTCTTTGAACTGATGTACGCCAACCCGGCGGTCGACTTTGTCATCAAGGGTGAAGGCGAAGAGGTTTTCCGGCGACTGCTGGAAACTTTACTCGAAGAAGACAACAGCACTCTGACCGGAGATACGCTGGCCGCAATCGGCAATCTTTTCTTTCGTGAAGGAGAAGATATCGTATCCGGCCCGCCCTCTGAAACACAGATTGATCTGGACAGGATCCCTTCACCGTTCGAGGCCGGCCTGGTGGATCTGGAAAAACCGCTGGTCTATTACGAAACCTCCCGCGGCTGCCCCTTCTCCTGCGCTTTCTGCCTTTCAGCGCTGGAAGGATCGGTGCGCTCCTTCGGGCTGGAACGAATCCAGCAGGACCTGCTGCTGCTTATGAGTCAGAACGTGTCGCAGATCAAGCTGGTGGACCGCACCTTCAATTACGATGCTCTACGGGCCGGACAGCTGTGGGAATTCATCCTTGAGCACAATCGGGGCAGCCACTTCCATTTCGAAATAGCCGCCGACCTTCTGACCGATGACAACCTGCGCATTCTGGCGCAAGTCCCGCAAGACACCTTCCGTTTTGAAATCGGTATCCAGTCGGCCTCGGAAAGCACGCTGGCTCTAGTGGGACGCAAGGCGGATCTGTCACGCATCTACGGCAACGTCCGCCGTCTCAAAGCAGAAACCCAGGTCGAGCTGCATCTGGATCTGGTGGCAGGCTTGCCGGAAGAAGATTATGAGGGCTTTTTGCGCTCGCTGCAGGCGGTGGCCGAACTGCAGCCCCATGAAATCCAGATCGAACCGCTCAAGGTGCTGAAAGGTTCAGCGATGCGTGAGATCGCCGATCGCGAGGAATACGCGTTCTCCAGCCATCCCCCCTACACGATCCTGCGTAACCGCTGGCTTTCTTACGACGATATCTGTCGTATTGAAACAATCGGGCGCCTGCTGGACCTGTTCCAGAAACATGGCGGGTTTGCCACGGCCTTTCAGTATTTGAAGCAGGAAAGATCCTTGTCTGCCATTCTGGACCGAATGGCACGCAAGGCCGGCAATGAAAACCTTTCCAGCTTCACTCGGCGCCGGGTCTACGAACTGTTCGCCGTTTTGTCAGAAGAGCTTGTCAATCAGGAAGAAAAAACGGAATTGTACGATGCACTGTTCTTCGACTACTGCCTCAGCGAAATGCCCTTGATGGGCAAGCTGCCCTCTTTCGCCATGCCGCGACAAAACCAGTGCAGCTGGCCCGGCCTGCGGGACCTGCCGAGCGGGTTTGACCTGCCGGCAGACTGCCGGATCAAGGCTTTCCGCCATGCATTTATCAATGATTATCGCAAGGGGGAGTGGAAAACGGGTCCGGCAACCTGCACGTTTGTCTACGTGTCAGGAGCCGGACAGGGCTTGCGGGTGCTGATGGTGTAGTTACTTCTGCCGCCCCTCACGGACCCGGAAGCCGGCCTTTTCCCAGCTGTTGACCGGTGCGGCGGCCGGCGCATTTTTCTGCGGCGGCGCTCCCTTGGGGCGGGCCTGCTGCAGTTGCGGTGAGGCCTCCTTGATCGATAGCGAGATTCGCTTGCGCGGAATATCCACCGCCAGCACCTTGACCTTGACCACCTGGCCGACCTTGACCGCCTCGCCCGGTTCCTTGAGGAAGCGGTTCGACAGGTGGCTGACATGCACCAGACCGTCCTGGTGAACGCCAATATCGACGAAGGCGCCAAAGGCGGCCACGTTGGTAACGGTCCCCTCCAGGATCATGCCCTCCTTCAGATCGGACAGCTCGCGGATATCATCACGCAGATCGGCTGTCTTGAAGGCGGCCCGCGGATCACGCCCCGGCTTCTTCAGTTCTTCGGCAATGTCCTTCAGGGTCGGCAGCCCCAACCCTTCCGCCATGTAGCGCGACAGCTCGATCCGCTCCACTTTGCCCGCATCGGCCACCAACTCGGCCACCTTCACCCCCAAATCGGCGGCCATTCGTTCCACCAGCGCATAACGCTCGGGATGCACGGCGGTGTTGTCCAGCGGATCAACGCCGCGGCGAATACGTAGAAAACCGGCAGCCTGCTCATAGGTCTTCGGGCCGAAGCGGGCCACCTTCTGCAGACTCTTTCTGGTGGCAAAAGGGCCATTCTGGTCGCGATGCCGGACGATGTTCCTGGCCAGGGTTTCACCGATGCCGGAGACATAGGCCAACAGCGCCCAGGAAGCGGTGTTCAGATCCACCCCGACATAGTTCACACACGACTCCACCACCGCATCCAGCGACTTCTTCAGGGCGGACTGATCCACATCGTGCTGGTACTGTCCCACGCCGATGCTCTTGGGATCGATCTTGACCAGTTCGGCCAGCGGATCCTGCAGTCGGCGGGCGATCGAAGCGCCGCCGCGGATCGTCAAATCCAGGTCGGGAAACTCCTCACGGGCGATCTCCGAGGCGGAATACACGCTGGCCCCGGCCTCGTTGACGATCACGACCGCCAGGTCCATTCCCGCCTCGCGCAGGGTTTCCTTGACAAAAAGTTCCATATCACGGCCGGCGGTGCCGTTGCCGATCGCCACCAGTTGGCTGTTGCAGCGCTTGGCCATCTCAATCAGCGTTTCCCTGGCCAGGGCGACCTTGGCCCCACCGCCGGTGTGGGGGTAAATGGTTGCATATTCCAGCAGGCGGCCGGTTTCATCCACCGCCGCCAGTTTTGAGCCGGTGCGCAGGCCGGGATCGACCCCCAGCACCCGGTAACTCCCGGCCGGCGGCAGCAGCAGCAGGTTGCGCAGATTGTCCGCAAAAATCTTGATGGCGACCTCATCGGCCCGATTGCGGGCTTCCAGCCGCAATTCCCCCTCGATGGCGGTCGCGATCAGCCGTTTGTAGGCGTCCTCGGCCACCCGTTCCAGAAACTCTACCGCAACACCCTTTCCCTTGGCGATTCGGGACTTCAGACCGACCAGGATCGTATCAACCGGGGCCTGGATCGTCAGATAAAGCACCTCTTCCTTTTCCCCGCGCCGCATGGCCAGCAGACGGTGCGATGGCACGTTCCGCAACTGTTCCTGATGGTCGTAATACATCTCGAACTTGGTGACAGCCTCCTTCTTGTCGGCCGCCACCCGTGAGCAAAGCAACCCCTCCTCCCAGGTCAAACGGCGTACAAAAGCCCGCGCATCGGCATCGTCGGCCAATCGTTCTGCCAGAATATGTCCGGTTCCTTCCAGTGCGGAGGCGGCATCCGGCACATCGCCTTCCGGATTTACAAAAGGCGCAGCCAGATCTTCCAGGCTGCCGGACGCTACACCGGCTGCCAGCAGGTCGGCCAGCGGCTCCAGTCCTCGTTCCCTGGCGATGATGGCCTTGGTACGGCGTTTGGGACGATAGGGGAGATACAGATCTTCCAGCTCGGTTTTCTGCCGGCAGTCAACGATGCGCCCCTCCAGTTCGGGAGTCAGCTTGCCCTGTTCTGCAATGCTTTTCAGCACGGTCATCTTCCGCTCGCCCAGCTCGCTATGGTAGGCCAGCAGATCCTCCAGCAGCCGGATCTGCACCTCATCCAGCTCACCGGTGCGCTCCTTGCGGTAGCGGGCAATAAAGGGGACCGTGGCCCCCTCTTTCAGCAACTCAACGGTATTGGCGACCGAGGCGGCGGCCAGGCCGCTCTGTTCGATCAGGATCGGCAGAATCGGGTGAACTTCATCGGAACTTGACTGCATCAATATTTTCTCCTGGGGATATGGTTTGTAAATCTCAAAGGGGGGTATAACGGACGCGGGGGGCTAACGTCAGAATTCACAGGTGGCATCATTCCATGCGACCGGTTCCATGACCACCTTTCGCCCCAGTTCGGCCAGCAGGGCATCCATGTCCTCCACAAAACCGGGCATGATCGCGATACGGATGATTCCGGCCTTATTATCGACGGTACTCATGACGTTCATACCCTCGTAGGCTTCCAGGATGAATTTGAGGTAGACCATGTCGCGGTGGGCAACCTTGAAGTAACGGCAAATCATTCTTGTAACATCTCCTCAACCGGGCTTGCCGCCCGGCTCCTGTTTTGGATTCAAGCCCGGCTTCCCGCATAACGTTTTCCGCCAGAGTAGACTTCCTGCACGCGTCCGCTTCTGACGACACGCTCCAGAAGTCCTTTTTCGGTAGCGCCGCAATTTTCGACCACCTGAAAATCGGCGCGCTGGCCGGCATGTAAAGAACCACAGGTTTTTGCGATGCCGAGAGCGGAGGCCCCGCCGCTGGTGACCATGCGGAACAGATCCTCCGCTGCAAGATCATTGGAAAATGCCTCCAGGGCATAGCGCATCTCGTCCCACAATGAAAGCGAGTCGTTGCTGGCCAGCGAATCCGTGCCGAGCGCCAGCGGAATACCCAGTTTTTTGAAGAGAGCCACCGGGGCGCGCCCCACGTCCAGCTTGTCGTTGCTGCGCGGACAGAGTGCGATGCTGACACCGCGTTCCTTCAATGTGCGGGCATCGGCCAGATTGACGTGGACACAGTGCACCGCCAGGGTATCCGGGGTCAGAAGGCCGTGGCGATCCAGCAGCTCCGTAGTACTGCAGCGCAGCGGGTGAGTAAGATAGCGCTCCCAGCCGGCGAAGGGATAGAAATCCTGCGCCAGAGGCCCGCTGCCATCGAAGATGAAGTCTGTCTCGGCCTTTGATTCGGAGATGTGGATCGACAACGGCAGTCGCCGTGCAAGAGCCGCGTCACTTATCGCCGATAAATGCTCTACTCCAATCGTGTAGGCTGAGTGGGGCGAAAGGCCGGTCGTCATCGAACCGCTATCACCGGACCCCGCAGCGGCTACCGCACCGTCCAGCTTGTCATTAAATCTGACCGGATCCTGCCCCAGCACCTCGAAATAGAGCCGACCGGCCAGCGGCGCTTCGGCATAGAGCCCGGCCAGCGCCGGATTGCTGACGATCTCACCGACCGCAGTAGTGCCGGACTCCAGACACATGCGCATTCCTTCCCGCAGCGAAGACGGGTAATCTTCCGGGGTCAAACCACGGGCAATCTTGATCAACTGGATGATCCAGTCCGTAAAGCGGCGCGGATTGTAGTCGATATTCGACCTCAGACGCCAGGCAGGGAAATAGGTCAGTTCAAGATGGGTATGGGCATTGACGAAACCGGGCAGGATCGCGCAGCCGGGGTATTCGATCACCGCTGCGGAAGACTCCCGTTTCAGATCCGCCAGCGTTCCGGTGGCGGAAATCACACCGTCCCGAACAAGGATGGCGCCTCCCGCGACCGGCGGCGCATCAGGATTGATCAACCAGGAAGTGGCATAAATGACAGGTTCGGACATGTATCCCCCTTTGCAGCGTAATTACGCTCTAATGATACCGGAATATCTGCAAATTGAAAGCACTGTCTGCTATCCCAGCCTGAAGGCAGGCCGGTTGGCACCAAACGAAACAGGCGGAAAACACGAAGTCTTCCGCCTGAATACTACATTTATTGTCCAGGGCGTTGCCTAATGCACGACCTTCAGCTTGGCCTGCCCGGCCTCTTCCTTGCGGGTCGGCAGCATGCGGTTCTGCTCATCCACGAAGACCAGTTTGGGCTCGTGCTTGATGGCCGCTTCGTTCTCCATATTGACGAAGCTGGCGATGATAACCAGATCCCTGGGGGCCACCAGGCGGGCGGCGGCGCCATTCAGACAGATTACGCCGGAACCGCGCTGTCCTTCGATGGCGTAAGTCTCCAGGCGGCTGCCGTTGGTGACATTCCAGACGGCGACCTTTTCATAGGAAACGATGTCGGCCGCGTCCATCAGATCGCGGTCGATGGTGACGCTTCCCTCGTAGTGCAGGTCGGCGCCGGTGACAGTGGCTCGGTGGATCTTGCTCTTCAGCATGATTCTTTGCATGTTACAACTCCTCTCCAAGTACGGTATTGTCTATCAGTCTGGTCTGCCCTATTTTAACCGCCAACGCCAGCAGTGTGGCATTGTCGACGATTTCCTGTTCCTCCAGCGTGGCCCCGTCGCGAAACTCGACATACTCGATCGACACCGATGGTTCCTGCCCGATTGTTTCCTGAGCCGCCTTCCGCATGACATCTACACGACGTTCTCCGGCGGCGAACATCTTCCGCGCAGCAACAACAGTGCGATGCAGACAGAGGGCGCTGCGGCGCTGTTCCTGCGACAGGTAGGCGTTGCGCGAACTCATGGCCAGCCCGTCCGTTTCGCGCACGATCGGCATCCCGACAATCTCGACCGGCATGCACAGATCCAGGACCATGCGGCGAATAACCGCCAGCTGCTGGTAATCCTTGCGCCCGAAGAGCGCCAGGTCCGGCTGAACAATATTGAACAGCTTGGCTACGACGGTAGCAACACCGTCAAAATGCCCGGGCCGGCTGGCGCCGCAAAGCGGCAGCGAGACCTCCCGCACCGTCACGCCTGTCTGGAATCCGGGCGGGTACATGCCGGCGGCATCCGGCGTGAAAACGATATCGACGCCGCATTCGGCGGCAATCCGGCAATCACGCTCCACGTCGCGGGGATAGAGGTCCAGATCCTCGTTCTGCCCGAACTGGATCGGATTGACGAAGATCGAGAGAACCAGAACATCTCCGCGCCGGCGCCCTTCCCGCAGCAGCGAGGCGTGCCCCGCATGCAGAAAGCCCATGGTCGGCACAAAGGCGATCCGTTTGCCTTCCCGTTTGAGGGAGGTTGCCAAAGATTGCATCTGCTGGATATCACTGATTATCTGCATATATTTCCTGATGTCGTAAAATGGCTTCGGCTCCGCTCAGCCACCGGCAGTTCCCTGAGCGGAGCCGAAGGGGCAGAGCGGTGCAGTGAGCCTGCCGAACTGTCGAAGGGTTAGCCGGTTAGCTGAATGAATGCTCTTCGGTCGGAAACTCGCCCGCCCGCACCTCGTCAACATACTGCTTGACGGCACCGGAAATCAGCGGCGCCAGATCAACGTAGCGCTTGACGAACTTGGGCGAATATTTTTCACACAGCCCCAGGATGTCGTGGATCACCAGCACCTGGCCGTCACAGGCCGGACCGGCCCCGATGCCGATGGTCGGAATCGTCAGTTCGGCGGAGATCTCCGCCGCCAGTTTGGCCGGGATCCCCTCCAGCACCACGGCAAAGGCGCCGGCATGCTGCACGGCCAGTGCATCATCCATGATCCGCTCGGCCTGCTCATTTCTCCCCTGGACCTTAAAGCCACCCATGCGATGCACCGATTGCGGTGTCAAACCGATGTGGGCCATGACCGGAATATCGATCGTGGACACCGCTCGTATGACGTGGGCCATATTGCTGCCCCCCTCGACCTTGACCGCCTCGGCGCCCCCCTCCTTGATCATCCGTCCGCAGTTGCGGCAGGCCTCCTCGATGCTGGTCTGGTAGGACATAAAAGGCATGTCGGCCACTACCAGCGCCCTTGGGTCGGCACGCCGCACCGCCTTTACGTGGTAGATCATTTCATCCATCGTGACCGGCAGGGTCGTATCGTACCCGGAAAATACGACGCCGACGGAATCACCCACCAGGATGATGTCCACTCCGCCGCCGTCTACCAGGCGCGTAAACGGAAAATCGTATGCGGTCAACACCGTTATTCGCCGGCCCGCCTGTTTCATCTGGAGTATCTCGGGAATGGTAACTTTTTTGCGCATGTAGGTTCCCTCTAAAGCGATCAAGAGTAATGGATAGTTCAAAAACAAAAACGCGCCGGTGGGCGCGCTGTGAACGGACAGTTATGCACATATCAAGCATGTGCGTCCCTGATGGGCTATCCCTTCCGTCCCGGTTCACCAACGAATCCGTGCGGTATACAGTTTTGCTCCCTCGCCATTGATTGATCAACTCCCGCAAGGGGTAGCCGTCTTGGCAAGGCGCTCACAGTATCAGAGACGATTATTTTTATCCATACATTTTATTAATAAATCTTGAATCATGGAAAAGCTTCCTACAGGCTAAATCTGGCAGGTCAGGTTCTTCATCGATTCCAGCTCTTTGACCACTTCTGCGCTCTGGGCACGACGTTTCTCCATATTGTCGAACATCTCGGCTACCATTGCACTAACCGACTCGACGGTGCTGCGGATCATCGCGCCATCTTCCACCTGGCGCGTAGTGGAAGTCACCATTTCGTGAGTCATATCCTTGATGGTTTCAACAGAGCGGGCAATGGATTTGGTGGCTTTGGCCTGGTCGCTGGACGCGGCAAAGATTTGGGTGGTCATGGAACTGATGTCCTCCATGGAACGGGCGACAAGCTGCACACTGGCAACCTGCTCCTGGGTAGCCTGTTTGATCTGTTGAGTCATCTCAAGCGAACAGGCCGAACGATCATAGATCGCCTTCAGCGATTCACCGGTGGAATGCCCCAGTTCGACTCCGCGATGAACCAGATCCCTGGTGGCCGTAATGTTATTGGCAGCGGTCCTGGATTCGCTCATGATCTCTTCGATGATCGAAGTTATCTCGCCGGTTGAATGGCCGGTCTGGAGTGACAGGTTGCGAATCTCATCAGCCACGACGCCGAAACTTTTTCCGTACTCGCCGGCCTGGGCCGCTATGATGGAAGCGTTCAATGCCAGCAGATTGGTGCGCTTGGTTATATCATTAATGACACTGATGATATTTTCAATGCGGGTGCTGTCTTCAGCCAGGCGCTGGATGGCATCATAGGAAACGCCGACTGAATGCTGGATTTCGTCCAGGGCTTCGACTGTCTTTTCAACCACGATCCGGCTTTCGTCGGCCTGCAGCTTCATCTGGGTCGAGACTTCATGGGATATGGCTGCGTTCTGCTCCACATTACTGATGGTACTGTTGATCTGTTCCATCGCTGCCGCGGATTGGTGAACAATTCCCGCCAGATAGTCCAGGTTGCGGGTAACCTGCTCTATCGCAACGGATATTTCGTTTACGGCGGTACTGGTCTGATCGACCTCTACCATGACCCCTTCTGAAGCCGATGCAATAATTGCGGTACCGTCGGCGACCGAATCGACACCGCTTTTCAGGTGGAATACGTTGTTGGAAAACTGTTCACGGCTTCCCAACAGAAATGAGAAAGAGCTTTCCATCTCCGTTGTCAGAGTATCGATGGATGTCAGCAGGTTTATGCGGGTTATGGCCGAGGCGACCTGATCTGCAAAAAGCATGATCGTATCGACGTCGGAATCGTTAAGAGAGCGGCGACTGTTCTTGTTGTCGATGCCAAAGGCCCCGATCGCCTCGCCCTTGACCACAATCGGACAAAGCACAAAGCTTTTTGAACGCAGCGGAGCCAGATTGTTGTAGGGGGACTGCAGATGATAATCCGACGGATAGTGGGATATATCATCTATCAAATAGACCTTGCGCTCGGCAAAACATTTATAAATCACGCCAATACTGGGATCAAGCGGCAACACTACGCCTTTGGTATCAAACTCATCGGTACCGATGGCAGTAACGAACCGCAGAAATTTACCATCCTCAGCCATCATGATATTGACCCGCTCGTAGCCCAGAACCTCGTGAAGTCCTTCGGCGCATAGCAGCAGAATCTCCTCCAGATTGAGCGACATCTGGATCTTGCTGCTGATCTGGTGAAAGTTCTTTATATTTCTGTCCAGAACCTTGTAACGGTTTTCAAATACCTCCTTCTGTTCAGCAACTTCCTGATGAAGCACATCCAGTTCGGCCGCCCGCTCGTGCAGTTCATCACCATTTTTGCCGATCATGTAACCCAGAACCGACATGACGACGGCTGTGCCGGCTCCGATGTAGTTGTACAGAGCAAAGTGCTCGCCGTCCTTGACTATATCCGAAATTATCTGCCCGAAAAAACTTTGCTTGGGGTCGTAGAAGAACGTGATCCGGATGGCAATCCAGCCGAGGGGAGCATTCACGCCCAGCAGAAACCCGCCAACCGAAAACAGTGTCGATCTTTTTTTTGTGATGCCGTACTTCATGGTCGTCTCCTCCGCATTACCGCTCCACAGCAAGTTTTTCATCGATGGAATGGCAGATTTCTTCCATGACTTTTTCAGCATCGTCAATATTGTAGGCAACAATATTTTTGAGGTGCAGATACGAGTCCAGATCGATCTTTTCAAAAACAAAGCCCAGGCCGTTTTCGACTATCCGGGAAACTTTTCCGCTGAAATTGACCGCAATCTCCGGCGAGGTACCTGTAAGGATGATCGTGATGTCAACCGTTTCTCCCAGGGCCAGCCGTTCACTGGTCACCAGAAACATGCCGGTCATGCTGAGATTTTCCACTGCCCCCTGAAACGAGCGGTCAACGGCCTTGATGGTGGCCTCAACATTAAAATGTACACGAGAGAATTTACGGGTACTCATCCAACACCTCCCATAGTTACATGCCAAAATACAGGGATAAATACGGAGCTGACACTTACTGCACTGCTGCATCGCCGGCCGTGTCCGACGGCCGCAGGCATTTCACGGCTGACGGACAGGGACGACTGCTGCGTTACGCCTTGCCGGCCGAACCGAGCACGGCCTCATTTTTGTGCTTGACGAGTTTGACAAGCTCCTTGCGGGCCTCTCCCAGATACTTGCGGGGATCAAATTCCTTGGGATCCTTGGCAAAATATTCACGAATCTTGGCGGTCACGGCCAGGCGGCCATCGGAATCGATATTGATCTTGCAGACCGCGCTGGCGGCGGCCTGACGCAGCTGTTCTTCGGGAATGCCGACGGCGCCTTCCAGCTGGCCGCCGTACTGGTTGATCAGGTCTACATATTCCCGCACCACCGACGATGCGCCGTGCAGAACAATCGGAAAACCGGGGATGCGCTTCTCGCACTCCTCCAGGATATCAAACCGCAGCGGTGGAACCGGCTGACCGGCCTTGAACTTGTAGGCGCCGTGGCTGGTTCCGATCGAAATAGCCAGCGAATCGACTCCGGTTTTTTTGACAAAGTCTTCCACCTCTTCCGGCTTGGTATAGGTGGAATGCTCGGCAGAGACCTCGTCTTCGATACCTGCCAGAACTCCCAGTTCGGCTTCCACGGTGACGTCAAACTGGTGGGCATAGTCGGCAACCTTTTTAGCGAGTGCCACGTTTTCCTCATATGGCAGATGTGAGCCGTCGATCATGACCGAGGAAAAGCCGCTGTCTATACAGGATTTGCACAGTTCAAAAGTGTCACCATGATCAAGATGCAGGCAGATTGGAATGCTGGAGCCGGCTTCGCGAGCCATCTGAACCGCCCCCATCGCCATGCAGCGCAGCATGGTTTCGTTGGCATAGCTGCGGGCGCCCTTGGAAACCTGAATGATGACCGGTGAATTTGTCTCGACGCAGGCGGTCACTATTGCCTGAAGCTGCTCCAGGTTATTGAAGTTATAGGCAGGTATCGCATATTTTCCGGCCATCGCCTTGGTAAACATTTCCCTTGTGTTGGACAGTCCTAACTCGCGGTAATGAACCTTCTGCTTTTCCATTCTTTCCTCCTCGGCTGCAGTATTGGTATTATAGCGCCTCGGCGCTGTAAATCCGTGCGCGACGGATATAAATACCATGCAAGCAGTGCATAATCAAGGTGTAAACACGAACAGTTTCTGTTGCCAGCGACGAGTGTGTCACCTATAATGGCCGTCTCGGAGAATCTGAAATCATGCCTGAAAAAGTAGCATTTACCCCTGCATTGCTGGACAGCCACTGTATCATTGACGTCCGGACTCCACTCGAATTTGCCGAAGACCACCTGCCGGGCGCCTGCAATGTCCCGATTCTGTCCAACGAGGAACGGGTCGAGGTCGGTACGATCCATAAGCAACAGGGTCCGCAGCAGGCCCGCATGCGTGGAATGGAGCTGACCTGCGCCAGATTTGCCGCCATGTCCCGTGAAGCGATTGCCCATGCCGCTGGTCGCCCGATCCTGGTATACTGTTGGCGGGGCGGATTACGCAGCCTGTCGATGGCTATATTGATCGAGAGTTGCGGCCACCCGGTCGTACAGCTGAGCGGAGGTTATAAAGCCTTTCGCAATAAGGTGACATCATACTTTGAGGATTTCACCCCTCCGGCGCCGTTGATAGTGATCCACGGCATGACCGGCAATGGCAAGACAACCTTTATCAATGGCCTTGAAAGCAGCATCTGGACAACCATCGATCTGGAAGGTCTGGCACGCCATCGCGGTTCTGCCTTCGGATCACTTGGACTCGGAGATCAGCCGACTCAGAAGCGATTTGATACCATGTTGTGGGATAACCTGCGCCAGGCCCCGTCCGACAAGCCGATTGTTCTGGAAGGGGAAAGCCAGCGCATCGGACGGATAACGCTGCCGGGCAACTTTTATAATGTCATGGCTGCCAGCTGTAAAGTCTGGTGCAATGTGTCGGCTGATACGCGGGTAGCACGTCTGACAGAAGAATATGCCCACCAGGAATATCGGGAGCCGATGGCGGAAGCGCTGGAACGGATCAGGAAAAAACTGGGCGGCACTCACTACGCCGAACTGAAAGGGATGCTTGAGCAGTGGGATATAGCTGGAGTGGCACGCGGTCTGATCGAACAGTACTATGACAAGCTTTATTACAAGCACCGTCCCTGGACGCCTGATCTGGAAATTGATCTGGAGGACTTCCAGTCCGGGGAGCGCGCCCTGCGCTTTTATTGGGAAAGCCATTCTTCCACGTAATTTGGCTCGATCAGTGCATTAACTAACATCGCTCGTGGACAGAACGGACATGCAGCCATCACGTTGGTGATGATCGATGGGGGCTTTGATAATGAAAATATTTTTATTGCTGGTTTCTTTGACGGCCCTGTTGGGAGGCTGTGCCCATGTCATGAGTGAGGCGGGTCTGAAACTTGCCGATCGTTCATTGGCATATGCCGATCTGAAGAAAAATCCTGAGATGCTGGCCGGTAAAACAGTTCTGATCGGCGGAATCATAGCCGGCACTCAAAGCAGCGGTGACGTGATAATGCTGGAAGTGGCTCAACTGGAACTGTTTAATAACGGTGTGCCGGATGAATCGTCCCCATCCGGTGGAAGATTCCTGGCGGTCAGCAGTGAACTGATTGATCCTGTGATCTACCGCCCCGGCAAACTCGTTACGATTATCGGAGAGATCCGGGGTAAAAAGGTTCAAAAGCTGGAGAGTGTCGATTATCCCTATCCGCTGCTTTCGATAAAAGAGCTGCGTTTGTTTAGAACGTCCGAGCCTTTCGCCACCTACCCGAACAACCCCTATCAAAATCAGGTCACAGATGGCAAACTGATGCTGCGCCCCCCCGGACCAGACACCGGAGAGCCCAGAAAACCTTACTGAACCTGCAACACCCCGCCCTGTGCCGGTAGTAGGGCAGTATCGAAACAAGCGATCCCCCATCCAAGAATATCCTGACATTCAGAACCCGCCAGTTCGGCTGGAGGGTTCTGACCGAGAAAACGAAGCACGGCCAGAAGCAGCTGTCCCTCCTGCCCTTTCAAGCTTCCCGGTTGCTGCGAGATCAGGTTGTCGCGCTTGCTCAATTTGGCGCCGTCCGGGCCTGCCAGCAGCGGCAGATGACAATATTCCGGCTGGGGCATCCCCAGCATGCGCAGCAAATATATCTGCCGGGGAGTCGAAGAAAGCAGGTCATCCCCCCGCACCACCTGGGTCACACCCGCCAGAGCGTCATCCACCACCACCGCCAACTGATAAAGATAATCACACTCTGCCCGCCTGACTGCGAAATCCCCGCATACGTCGGCCAGGTTCTGACAGATATGGCCACGCCGCAGGTCGCGGAAACAGACTTCGTCTTCCGGCACCCGAATGCGCCAGGAGCGCACGACGGCACCCGCCTTCATGCCGGTCCGGCAACTGCCGGAATAGGGAACGCAGTCATCGTCGGGATGGGGAGCCGAAGCGGCCAGGGCGATCTCCTTGCGTGAACAGCCGCAGGGATAGAGAAGGTCCTTGTGGCGCAACAGATCAAAAGCCTGGCGGTAGTGGTCCAGATGCCGGCTCTGGCGGGCAACCTGTCCGTCCCAAAACAGGCCGAACGACTCCAGCGTCCTCATGATATCATCGTCCATCCCTGCCACCTGGCGGGGAGCGTCCAGGTCGTCAATGCGCAGCAGCCAGCGGCCGCCGGCACGCTTTGCCATCAGATAGCTTCCGACGGCCGCCACCAGCGAACCGGTGTGCAGACAGCCGGTTGGCGACGGGGCAAAGCGGCCAATTATCTGGTGAGGTGATGTCTCCGACACCAGTGGATCTAATCAACAAAAGAGCAGCAGTAATCCGAAACGGTTGCGACCTTCATCAGGAAGGTGGAATTGGCCGGTACATCAAACGACTGACCGCCGACAATCTTTTTCCAGCCGGCAGCCCCCTTCATCTGCCATTCCAGTTCGCCCGACAGGATTTCCATCACTTCTGTTGCTCCGGTGGAAAACTCGTATTCTCCCGCCTGCATGACTCCCAACGTCTTTTTGCTGCCATCGGCGAACAGAACCGTATGGCTTGTTACGTTACCGCCAAAATAGATATTGGCCTTCTTTACAACTGTCACATTTGCAAACTCCGACATGAGTACCCCCTTGATCGATGAAATATGCCGCATGTTATAAACGCTGCGGGCATGCCGACGCAAATAAAAAAGCCCGCTGCATTTCGACAGCGGGCTTTACGGTGGTTTTGCAAGTATTATGAATTAATTGAACGTACCCCGCAAGAGACTGGCATGCCACATGACCGTGGTCTGCCGGGAGGCTGGGGACTCTACCAAATTTGGGATGATGGTCGGAACGGCAATCCTGACCCGGCCATTATTGATTTCAGCCAGCGCGCGGGCTGACTTTGCCAGACCAAAGGCCGTACCGGCCAGGACACCTGAGGCTGCGCCATAACCGATATAATCCAGATGGTCAGCAGGCTTATTGGTAAAAGCCAGGATGGCGCCGCCCACCAGCGCACCGATACCGGCGCCATAGAAGGCATCCTCAAATACTTCACGGAGCGTGCTGTCAGCCGCATGGGCAGACGAGGCCGCCGACAAGAAAGATATGCAGATCACAACTGCAGCCATCCGGTTAATCCGTTTCATATTTGTCAACCTCACAAGCTTCAATTTGAATTTCTCGCATTTTACAGCAAAAAGCACGCCAACCAATGGGCAGCACTGCCTGCCGCAATCAACAAGTACCATATTTCGGAAACTTATGACCAATATTGCAGCTTATCAGCGACAAATAAAGGCAATTTCGGAATCGGTTCAAGCAACCACGCTGTTGCATTTACGACACAGTCGCCCGGTTGAATCGCGTAATCAGGGAACGAACCAGGGCCAGCTCATCTTCGCGGTTCTCCACCTCTCCATCCAGCTTCGCCTGCAGCAAGCGCTCCTTGATGCGGCCGAACTGCGGCCCGGGCTGCAGTCCGAGATCACGCAGGTCATCGCCGTCAAGCAGCGGGGCAATTCCCCGCAGCCGTGTCAGATAGAGCGAAACAAAGCGCCGGACCTGCTCGCTGCTGGCCCGGGATGCCAGATACAGCAGCATTTCCAGTGAAAATACACTGAACCAGGCAAACAGCTCGCTGTTACGCACATCGGAAGTATGCTTCAGGCGCCTCTTGACGGCATCCAGCGTTTTACGCACTAGGCAGCGCTGGTCTTGCAGCTGGGTTGCAAAACGCCCCGGAACCGCCAGACGCCGACAGGCATCGATGAATTCATCCGGCTTGAGGCCATCGAACATGGCCAGCAGATAGACCTGCCACTGCTCGCAAGGATCATCCAGATACAGCAGCCTGAACCAGGCCATGACTTGTCCTGCTTCGCGCAGCACCCGCTCCGTGGCCGGAACCAGCTTCAGGGCCGGATGAATGAACGGCAAGAGCCCCAATGAAGACATGCGCCCGATGGCAGCCGTCGGTTCCTTTTCGCGCAGGATCTGAACCAGTTCGCTGAAGAGACGCTCCCCTCCCAGTTTGTCGAGCAGATGCATCCGCACCGCACTGCGGATCAGCTTCTCGGTATGCAGCGCAATATGAAAGCCGAGACGCTGCTCGAAGCGGATGGCCCGGAAAACGCGGGTCGGATCCTCCACAAACGACAGGTTGTGCAAAACTCTGACAACACGTTCCTGGATATCCTGCTGCCCGGCGAAATGATCGGTCAGGCGACCGAATTTGCCGCTGTTGATACAGAGCGCCAGCGTATTTATCGTAAAGTCGCGCCGGTACAGGTCCTGGCGGAGCGAAGCGCGCTCGACGGTCGGCAGCGCCCCGGGCGACTCGTAGTATTCCAGACGGGTGCTGGCCACATCGATCTTGCGTCCGTCGGGGAAGACCAGCACGGCCGTACCGAATTTCCTGTGACTGCGCACGCGGCAGCCATAGCGCTCGGCAAAGCGCTCGGCGAAAAAAATGCCATCTCCATCGACCGTAACGTCGATATCCAGATTGTCGATCCCCAACAGCAGGTCGCGCACGAAACCACCCACCGCATAAACCGGCAGACCCAGTTCGTCGCCGATCTCGCCCAGCTTGCGCAGGGACAGGCGCCTGTCTTCGGCAAGCCGTTTGCCAAGCAGTCCCAGCACCGAACGGCTGCGGGTCGGAACCTGCAGCGATTCAACATCATAGAGCGACTCGCTCTGACCGGGGCGGCCGCCATAGATATGGCGCAGCAGGTCGGTGCGCGTTACCGCCCCCGCCAGCCGTTGGCCGTCAAAAATCGGTACAAAACGGCGATTGCCCCCCACCATATATTCCTGGATATCCGACAGAGGCGTATCGGGAGCGGCCTGAAGATACTCGGTATGCATGAAATCGGTTACCGGAGATTCACCCAGGCCGTGGTAGAGCGCCTTTTCGACGATCTTGCGAGAGATGATGCCGACCATCCGCTCTCCGGCCATGACCGGCATGGCGTTGCAGTTATAGCGGGTCAGCAGATCGCGCGCCTCGGTGATGTCAACCGAATCAGACATCGTCTTGACCGGCGCCGACATCAGATCGGAGGCCAGCACCTGTGAGCTAACCGAGAACAGCAGAAGTTCCTCAAGCTGTTCCAGCACCTGCTGCAGCGGCTGGTTGTGAACGGCGGCCGAGGCGGCCGTGGCGTGGCCGCCGCCGTGAAAACGCTTCATGATCTCACCGACATTGACTTCCGGCACATGGCTGCGGGCCACCAGGTAAACGTGTTCTTCCATGGCGACCACCACGAACAGGGCATCCAGATTCTCCATATCCCGTATCAGATGCACCAGCGAGGCGATATCGCCGATATAATGGTCGCAGGAGGCGTGCGCAATCGAGACGACAATTCCGTTGATCGAAGTCGTCCTGAGAGTTGACAGCAGCTGCCTCAAAAGCCCCATCTGGGCCTTGTTCAATTCGGGCGTCAACGCCTCACCGACTATGCCGAGCAGGGCGCCCTGCCCCAACAGCCAGGCTGCCGCGCGGTAATCTTCGGGTGTTGTGGATGCAAACAGCAGCCGGCCGGTATCCTCGTGGATTCCGAGCATGACCAGGGTGGCCTCTTGCGGAGTCAGCAGAATAGCCCGCTCCATCAGCAGAACCGACAACAGCGTCGAGGCCGAACCGCAGCTGGAGAGCGTCCCCCCGCTCGGCCGGATGCTTTCACTCGTCACGGGATGGTGATCGTAGATATGTACTTCAAGGCCGGAGCGACCGAGGATACCCGCAAAACGGCCGATGCGGGCGGCATGCTGGCAATCCACGATGATCAGCCGGCTGATCGCATCCAGATTGATATCTTTGGCGCGAGTAATGGGCGGCAGAAAGTCCGGGTGGCGCCCTATAAAATCACGCACACCCTTTTCCTGTGATCCGGGAAAGGAAATCAGCGCGCCGGGGTACAGGCGGGCCGCGGCGGTCATGGCTCCCAGACAGTCGAAATCGGCATTGATGTGGGTGGTGATAACGTCCATGGCTGCTCGAAAATCAGGGTAGATTTTACCGGAGATGTCAATATCCTGTAAATTAGGAAACTTACAACATTTTTTACAATTCAGCTGCCAGTTTCAGGATTATAGCTATTTTGTTTTCTTTGGCAATGATGATGGCTTAGAAAGATCCGGCCGGCTCCTATTGATACTCTGCTGAATAAAATCAGACCGCCATCGCCCGAAAACGCCGCACCGCCTCGGGGATAGCCTCCTCGCGGATATTGCCGAAGGCCAGCCGCAGATACCCATCCAGACCGGGACCGAATACCTCGCCCGGCAGACAGATGATACCGGCCTGATCCACTAGTTTTTTGGCGGCCTGGCGCCCGCTGCAATCGTCGAAGGGATGCCGCACCCATGCGAAAAATGTGCCGCTGGCAGACAAGGTAAAGCGATTGCCCGGCTTCATGAATTCGGCCCGGAACAGGTCATGACGACGGGTCATCATTTCACGGTTATCCGCCACCCAGCCCTCCAGATGCTCAACTCCGAATTTGACCGCCTGCTGGGTGATGCGCGGCTGGCAGACAGCCATCGTGTCCTGCGCCTTGAGGGCATGCTGGATAAACTGTTCGGAAGCGGCCAGCAGACCGGCCCGGTAGCCGGTCAGGGCATAGGTTTTGCCGAAAGAGGCGATATGCACGAAATGATCACCCCAGGCCGGATCGCCGAACAGCTCGTGCGGACGGCTGCCGTCGGGGATGAACTCGTTGTAGGTTTCGTCCAGGATCAGCGCAATATTGTGACGTCGGGCCACCTCCAGCAGTTCGCCTATGACGGCCGGAGGAGTAATGGCGCCGGTCGGGTTGCTGGGGGAGACAAGCAGAATAGCCCTGGTTTTGTCGGTGATCAGACCCGCGATTGTTGCCGGTGAAGGCAGACCACCATCGGCCTCGACAAAAGGCGCACAGACCCGGCGGATACCGAGCATCTCCAACGCCATCGGGTGATCGAAATAACAGGGCGCCTGCAGCACGACCTCATCACCGGCGCGGCAAAGGGTTATGATCGCCAGCCAGAAGGCCTGGCTGGCGCCGATTGTCAGGCAGAGATTACCCGGCGACAGGCGGGCGCCGTATTTCCATTCGTAATAGCCGCAAAGCGCCTCGCGCACCTCGGGCAGACCCTCGTCCGGCGTGTATTTGGACAAGAGTGGGTCATGCAGCAGGCCGGAAAGGTGGGCCGTCAATTCAGGAGCCGGGGCATAATCCGGCACAGCCTGACACAGGTCGATCAGTTCCGGGCCACCGTCGGGTCGCTCTGCTACCCAGCGTTTGACCTCGGAAATCGGGGGAAAATGGACGGCGGTTATCAACGGCGAAAGGACCATGCTCATCTGTCTCTCCAAGGGCTTTATTCGGCCCGACTATAGCAGAATTACCACTGCCCGCACGCACAATTTTCTCCTACAAAATTCATATTTTAACTTGACATAGACCTTGACGGCGGCTATAAGTTTCATCAGTGTGGAAAAAAGTGGAAGATTGTGGAAATCCATACCAAAGAGAAGGTCATGTTCAGGGGAATTTTCGAGACAACCATAGACGCCAAGGGGCGTACCAGTCTGCCGGCCAGATTTCGGGAAGTCATGCTTGAAAGCCATGGTGACGAGCGCTTTTTCCTGACCAACTCGGTTCCGGTCGATCTGGGCTCCGGCATTTACAGCTCGGGACTCCTGATATTTCCATACAAGGAGTGGTTCGTCTTTGAAGAAAATTTCCGCGTCAGCAAAGGCTTCACCTCCGAACAGCGTAAAAGCATCCTGCGCACGATCATTTCGCCGGCGCAGGAGTGCAGTGCCGACAAGCTGGGGCGCTTTCTGATTCCGCCGACTTTTCGCAAAAGCGCCGTGCTCGACCGGGAAGTTCAATTCGTCGGAACCATGGACAAGATCGAGATCTGGAGCATGGCCGAGTGGGACAAGGTCCGCGCCCAGGATGTCAAGAATTTCCCGAGCGGCACCGAAGCTGCCGCAGAGCTGGGGCTGTAGTGGCCGACTTCCGTCACCTCTCGGTTATGCCGGATGAAGTCATCCGCTTCCTGGCCCCCAGTGACTCCAAGACCTACCTGGATGGCACGCTGGGGGGCGGCGGTCACAGCCTGCTGATCCTTGAAAATGCACCGCAAGCCGTGCTGGTCGGCATTGACCGCGACCGTGCCGCACTGGCAGCAGCCGGTGAACGGCTGGCGGCATACCGCGAACGTTTTCACCCGGTACATGGGGACTTTGCCGATCTGGCCGGGCATCTGGCGGCTCTGGGCATAACAGCGCTGGATGGATTCATTCTTGATCTGGGGGTCTCTTCGCACCAGCTGGATACCGGAGAACGCGGCTTCAGCTTCCAGCAGGACGCACCTCTGGATATGCGCATGGACACCAGCAGCGGTGAAACCGCCGCCGATCTGGTCAATGACCTGCCGGAGCAGGAACTGGAGCGCATCATCAGCGAATATGGCGAGGAGCGCTGGGCCAGGCGGGTGGCGGCCTTCATCGCCAGCGCCAGGAGTGAGTCGCCGATCACCACCACCTTCCAGCTGGTGGATGTCATCAAGGGAGCCATTCCGAAAGCCAAATGGGAGGAACGCATACATCCGGCGACCCGCACTTTTCAGGCTCTGCGTATTGCGGTCAACCATGAGTTGGAGAGTCTGGAACGCGGAATGCGCGCCGCACTGGATCTGCTGAAACCTGGCGGACGGGGCGTGATCATATCCTTCCACTCGCTGGAAGACCGCATCGTCAAACATATCTTCCGGGAATACGCCGAAGGCTGCAACTGCCCGCGCCAACTGCCGATCTGTGTATGCGGCAGGCAGCCGCGGGTAAAGGTCCTGACCGGCAGACCGGTTGGCGCAACGCAGCAGGAAATAAATGAAAATCCGCGGGCACGCAGCGCCAAGCTGCGGGCTGTTGAAAAACTGTAACCGAAGAGATCCATGACTGTCCGGTTTTGGATACGCTTCACATGATGTAACAGAGGTAACCGATATGGCACAAGCACGAGCAGATTATGGCAAGGTCGCCGCACCACGTACATTCGGTGGGGCGGAAGTTGACTCCCACCGCATCGACATTTTCAAATACCTTATGATCTGCATGATCCTGTTCACGATTGTGTCGGTCTTTCACGTCTGGTCGCGTTTCAGGTTGGTTGAGCTTAACCTGCAGATGTCCGAAGTCAGTCGTCAGCTGAAAGAGACCGAGCAGGAACAGAAGTGCCTGAAGCTGGAAGCGGCCTCGCTTAAGACTCCGGCCCGCATCGAAACCATTGCCAAAAACGAACTGGGCATGGCGCTGCCGAACGAGCAACAGGTCATTCACGTTAAATGAAAGATGAACGGGAGAAATGGGCCCGTGCCCGAATCGTCATAATCGGGATAATTTTCGGGTCGATGTTCCTGACGGTGGTTGGGCGCGCCTTCTATCTCCAGATCCTGCAGCACGAAGAACTCGTCAAAAAAGCCGAAAAGCAGCACCAGCACAGGGTTGACCTGCCCCCGGTTCGCGGCAGTATTTTCGACCGCAACGGCACTCCGCTGGCCGAATCAATCCATATGGATTCATGCTATGCCGAACCAAAACGAATCAAGGATGTTAATGGTACTGCCGCAGTGCTTGCGCCTATGCTGGGAGTCCCCAAGAAGGAGTTGGTAGCAAAACTTTCAATCAATAAATCCTTCACCTGGGTTGCACGCTGGCTGGCCCCGGAAACGGCCGCGCGCATAAAGAACATGAAGCTGCCCGGCATCGGCTTTGCTCCCGAGTCCAAGCGTTTTTATCCCAATGTCGAGACGGCCGCTCACGTGCTGGGCTTCACCGGACGGGACCCCAACGGCCTGGAGGGGATCGAACTCCGCTACGACAGTACCATCCTTGGCAATACCGGCTACATGATAACGGAGCGGGACGCGCTTGGCAGAAATATCGCCATCAAGAATACCGTCATCAAGGATTCTTCTCCCGGCAACAGTATAGTTCTGACCCTGGATAAAACCATTCAGTTCATTGCCGAAAAAGAGCTGGCCAAAGCGGTGATCGAGAGCAACGCAAAAAGCGGCATGGTGCTGATCATGGAATCGGATACCGGCAAAGTTTTGGCCATGGCCAACTATCCTACCTTCAACCCGAATTCATATTCCCGCTACTCGCTTGCCCAGTTGCGCAATCGTGTGGTGGCAGACAGTTTCGAGCCAGGTTCGACCTTCAAGGTTTTCACGATTGCCGCAGCTCTCGAAGCGGGGGCTGTTAAAGCGACTGATGTCTATAACTGCGAAAACGGAACCTACCGGATTGCCAACCGGGTCATCCACGATGACCATCCCCACTCACGCCTGACAGTCTCGGAAATCATAAAATATTCCAGCAACATCGGCTCCGCCAAGATCGGCTTCAAAATGGGAGAGGAAAGACTGTCGGGCTATCTCCGGAACTTCGGTTTTGGCGCACGCACCGGCATCGACCTTCCGGGTGAAGCCTCCGGATACATGAAACGCAACTGGTATGGGATCGATCTGGCAACGATTGCCTTCGGGCAGGGAGTTTCCCTGTCGACTATCCAACTGGTCTCGGCTTTGTCGGCCATTGCCAATGGCGGCACGCTGATGAAACCGTACCTGGTCGAGCGGATTCTTGATGACAGCGGCAAGGAAGTTCAGCGTTTTGAACCGCAGGTGGTGCGGAGAGTCATATCTACCGAGACCGCCCGGAAAGTCTCGAAAATGATGGAGACTGTCACAGGCGAGGGTGGAACCGGAACGAAAGCGGCGGTGGATGGTTTCCGGGTGGCCGGCAAGACCGGCACGGCCCAGAAGGTGGATCCGGTCACCCGCACTTATTCGCCATCCAAGCGTATCGGTTCCTTTGTCGGTTTTGTGCCGGCCGACAAGCCAAAACTGACTATCGCCGTAATCATTGATGAACCACAGGGTGTCAAATATGGCGGAGTGGTGGCAGCACCCGCTTTCAAGGAAATAGCCCAGAATACGCTAGCATACCTGAAGATAGCGCCCAATATGCCGACAACCAGGACACAGGTACCGATAGAATCAAAAAATGACCCTGCCTCTGAACCAGAGTCAGTGTCTGAAGGAAATATTGAGGAGATGGCAGCCGATGGCGCTGTCATGCCTGATTTTCGCGGCATGAGCATGCGCAGCGTGCTGCAGGTAATGGAAAAACGCGGCATCAACATCCGGCTGATAGGCAGCGGGCGGGCAGCCGAGCAGAGTCCGCCACCCGGACATGCAATCGGTGGAAAAGGCGCGGTGTGGATAAAGTTCGCACCTTCCGCATGAGTGGAGAACGCATGACACTGGCTGAATTACTGGAAAAGTTTGCCGGCACCGGGATCCACGGTGACGAATCCGTCAAGATCAGCGCCCTGACCTGCGATTCACGCCAGGTTCTGCCCGGCACACTTTTTTTCGCGCTACGCGGAACGAAGGCCGACGGTCACCGCTTTATTGAAAAGGCGGCGGCAGCCGGAGCGGCGGCAGTTGTTCTTGAAGACGCCTCGTACGCCCCTGACGGTATCCCCTGGGTCCGGGTTGCCGACGGACGCGCCGCCATGGGGCGCATTGCAGCGCTCTTTAATGGCGATCCCACCGCCGGACGGCCGCTGGTCGGCATCACCGGTACCAACGGCAAGACCACCACCACCTATCTGATCGAAGCAATTTTAGGGGCGGCCGGAATTCCTGCGGCGGTACTCGGCACGATCAGCTACCGCTTTGACACATCGGTCATCGCGGCCTCCCACACCACACCCGAATCCACCGAACTGCAGAGCGCTTTCCGACAGCTGGCCGAAGCCGGGGCGCAGGCCTTCGTGATGGAAGTTTCATCACACGCCCTGGAGCAGAAGCGGGTCGATGGCTGTCACTTCGATGTGGGCGTCTTCAGCAACCTGACCCGTGACCACCTGGATTACCACGTCACGATGGAAAGCTACCTGCAGGCCAAACAGCGTCTGTTCAGCGAACTGCTGCGGCCGTCGCATGAAAAGCCGCAGCGGCGCGCCGCAATCAATATGGACGACCCGTATGGAACCGCAATCGCCGCTTGCTGCAGTTGTCCGGTAATCACCTACGGGATCAGGGGGGAGTGCGACGTGCGCCCCACCAACATCGTTTCATCGGTAAACGGCATCAGCGGCACGCTGCTGACACCCAAGGGCAGTTTCAAGTTTTCATCGCAACTGCTAGGCAGCTTCAACCTGTCCAACATTCTGGCGGCGACAACGGCCGGAATAGGACTTGACCTGCCGCTGGAGTCGATCAAAAGCGGAATAGAGAACCACACCACCATTCCGGGGCGCATGCAGCGGGTCGAAAACGATCGGGGCATCACCTGCCTGGTGGATTATGCCCACACCGGCGATGCGCTGGAGAACGTACTTGCCACACTGAAAGAGATTGCGACGGGACGAATCATCACCGTATTTGGCTGCGGCGGTGACCGCGACAACGGCAAACGCCCGATCATGGGTCGCATCGCAGCCGGGATGTCGGATCTTGCGATCGTCACATCCGACAATCCCCGCACCGAGCCTCCACTCAAAATTCTGGAGCAGATCAAGGCCGGAATACTTGAACTTCCCCCTCGCCCTCAGGGAGAGGGTCGGGCTGAGGGTCGGGTCCGGGAATACCGTTTGGAAGAACTTACTGGTGGTTTTTCCAGAAAAGGATTCGTCATGCTGGAAAATCGCCGCGATGCGATTCGCCTGGCAGTCCGTCTGGCACAGCCCGGCGACATAATCCTGCTGGCCGGCAAGGGACACGAGGATTACCAGATTATCGGCACGACCAAGCATCACTTCGATGACCGGGAAGAAGCGACAGCGGCCTTTACGGAGAAAACAGACTGATGTTCACGATTGCTGAAATAGCCGCCGCAACCAATGGTCGCATCATTGGCCCGGCGTCCGGTGAGGTGCAGAGCGTCTCAAGCGACTCCCGCACTGTTGTTGCTGGGCAGTTGTTCGTGCCGCTGCGCGGCGAGCGCTTTGATGGCCACTCCTTCATCGCTGAGGTGGCAGGCAGGGGCATCACGGTCCTGCTGGCTGAAGAGCAGTGGCTGAAATCCCATTCCCTTCCGGAAGCGGTTACATGCATCGCGGTAAAGAAAACACTGAAAGCGATGGGTGACCTGGCTGCGGCCTGGCGCTTGCGCTTCGACATCCCGACCATCGGCGTCACCGGCAGCAACGGCAAAACCACGGTCAAGGAAATGCTGGCCGCGATTCTTGAACAGACCGGGCCGGGGCTGAAAACGTCCGGCAACCTCAACAACCTGATCGGTCTGCCGCAGATGCTGTTCCAGCTGCAAGCTGAACATCTCTGGGCTGTGCTGGAAATGGGGATGAGCGAACCGGGCGAGATCGATCGACTGGCGGAAATTGCCCATCCGCGGGTCGGGATCGTGCTGAATGCACTGCCGGCTCACCTGCAGAGCATGGGAACGGTCGAAGCTGTCGCTGCCGCCAAAGGGGAGCTGCTGAATCGCATCAGCGCTGGTGGCCTAGCGGTGGTCAACGCCGACGACCCGCGCGTCGCATCGCTGCATCAAAACCCTTCGGCGCGCAGAATCAGTTTCGGCATCATGCGGGGCGAGGTGCGGGCTAAAGACATTGAAACGCTGGGATTGGAAGGGCAGCGTTTTCTGTTGATTACGCCAAAAGGGGAAGCCACCGTTCATCTGAAAGCCTGCGGCCGCCACAACATCTACAATGCGCTGGCTGCCGCCGCCGCGCTGTTGGAGAATATCGAATTGGCTGTCATCGTGACCGGACTGGAGTCCTTCACCCCTTACAAGGGGCGTTTTCGGATAGAGCAACTGAATGGTATTACTATCATCGACGACAGCTACAACGCCAATCCGGCCTCGGTCAAAGCCGCCCTGGAAACCTTGTCACAAGTGGCTGCCGAGGGACATCGCATCGCCGTATTGGGGGATATGCTGGAACTGGGTGTGCATGAGTTTGAAGCGCATCAAGCTGTCGGTGCGCTAGCCGCCCTGAATGCGGACAAACTTTACCTTTTGGGCGAGCTTATGGTAAAACATGCTGCCGAAGGTGCCAGATTGGCAGACATGCCGCCCGAGTCGATTCTCTGCTGCACGGACCACAACCAGATTGCACTTAAGCTGTACAATTCCCTGCAGCAGGATGACGTAATTCTTGTCAAGGGATCGCGCGGCATGGCAATGGAGCGGGTGGCAACGGAACTGAAGAAACTGATGCAACACGGCCAAAAGGAATAGTCCATGCTTTACCACTTTTTTTATCCGCTGGCGGCCGATATCAAGCTGTTCAATATATTCAAGTACCTGACCTTCCGCACGATCTACGCGATGATTACGGCGCTGCTGGTCTGCTTCGTGGTTGGCCCCTGGATCATCCGCAAGCTTGAATCGCTGCAGGCTCGCCAGGTAATCCGCACCGATGGGCCGGAATCGCACCTGCAAAAGCAGGGAACTCCGACCATGGGCGGAGTCATGATTCTGGCCGCCATCGTCATCCCGACCCTGTTATGGGCGGACCTGACCAACCAGTACATCTGGATCACACTTTTCATCACGATCGGCTACGGCCTGATCGGCTTCGTGGACGATTACAAGAAGGTTGTCGAGAAAAGCCCCAAAGGACTCTCGCCCCGCCAGAAGATGTTCTGGCAGGTGCTGCTGGCCGGCTCGGTTTCGGTGTTCCTGTTTATAAAGCCCGGCTTCAGCGAGCAGCTCTTTTTCCCGTTCTTCAAAAACTTTCACCCGGATCTCTGGATCTGGTTCATCCCTTTTGCAACGCTTGTGATCGTGGGGGCCAGCAATGCCGTCAACCTGACCGACGGACTGGACGGCCTGGCGATCGGTCCGGTGGCGATCAACGCCGCCACCTACATGCTCTTCGCCTACGTTGCCGGCCATGCCACACTGTCGGCCTACCTGCAGGTACCGCGGGTGGTGGGCGCCGGCGAACTGGCCGTACTGTGCGGAGCGATGGTGGGAGCCGGCCTCGGCTTCCTCTGGTACAATTCCTATCCGGCCGAGGTTTTCATGGGGGATGTGGGCTCGCTCTCACTGGGCGGCGCGCTGGGGACCATCGCCGTATTGACCAAGCAGGAACTGCTGCTGGTGATCGTCGGCGGAGTCTTCGTGGTCGAGGCGCTGTCGGTCATCTTCCAGGTCGGCTCCTACAAATATCGCGGCAAGCGCATCTTCCGTATGGCGCCGATCCATCACCACTTCGAGTTGAAGGGGGTGGCCGAACCAAAAATCATCGTACGCTTCTGGATCATCACGATTATTTTGGCACTGGTGGCAATTTCGACTCTTAAAATGCGATAAGGCTTATCCATGGAACTGAAAAACAAAAAAACACTGGTGGTCGGCCTCGCCAAGACCGGCCTGGCCTGTGCCCGTTTTCTGGCCTCGAAAGACGCGCAGGTTACGGTTACCGACATGCGCAACGAAGCACAGCTGACCGGTCAACTGGCTGAACTGGCCGGTTTTGAGATCAGGCGGGAACTGGAGCGCCACGACGAAGCGACCTTCCTGGCCAGCGACCTGATCGTGGTCTCGCCCGGCGTACCTATGGATCTGCCGCAGCTGCTGACGGCACAACGGGCCGGGCTGGAAATCATCAGCGAGATTGAACTGGCAGCGCGTTTCATCGATGTGCCGCTGGCCGCCATTACCGGGACCAACGGCAAGACCACCACCACCACGCTGCTGGGAGCGATTTTCAAGCACAACGGCTACCATACCTTTGTGGGGGGCAATATCGGCAACCCGCTGATCGAAATGGCGGAGGCCCATCAGATCGTGGACCAAGTGGTGGCCGAAATCAGCTCGTTCCAGCTGGAGTGGATCAGCTCCTTCCGCCCGACCGTGGCGGCGCTGCTCAACCTGAGCGAAGATCACCTGGATCGCTACCCGAGCTACCAGGATTACATCAACGCCAAGCTGCGTATTTTTGAAAACCAGACCGGCGACGACTTCGCCGTACTGAACCGTGATGACGAGCTGGTCTGGGCACAGGCCGGCCGACTAAAGGCCCAGGTTTTCCCCTTCAGCCGAACAATGGAACTGGAGGAAGGCATCTTCCACCAGGAGGGGGTCATCACCTACCGCCACCACGGGCGCGAAGAGTGTTTCCCGACCGCCGCGATCCGACTGCAGGGGGTGCATAATCTGGAGAACATCCTGGCGGCCATGGCCTGCGCCCTGCTGCTGGGCTGCCGCCCGGACGAAACCTTCGAGACCGTGCTCTGCTTCGAGGCGCTGCACCATCGCATGGAGTTCGTGCGTGAGGTGCGGGGAGTACGCTACTACGAGGACAGCAAGGCCACCAATGTGGGCAGCGTCCAGAAGGCACTGGAGAGCTTTGAGGAAATCACGCTGATTGCCGGTGGCAAGGACAAGGGCGGCTCCTACGCCCCTTTGCTACCGATGATCAGCCAGCGGGTCAGGCATCTGATCCTGATCGGCGAGGCGGCCGGCCGGATGCAGGCTGAACTGGGAGAGTTGACCGATACGCGCCAGGCGGCCAGCCTCGAAGAGGCTGTGCGACTGGCGGCAGAGATAACGGCAGCGGGCGGCACCGTGCTGATGTCACCGGCCTGTTCCAGCTTTGACATGTTCCGTGATTATGAAGAACGGGCACAGCGCTTTATTACGGCGGTAAAGGCACTGTAAGAGTGTCTGACCGGTCTGACTTGTTCGACCTGTCAGACAAATTCAAGGAACAAACGGCTTATGTTCAAAAAACTGGAAGAATATGACCTGGTAATAATGCTGATGGCGATCGCCCTGACCTGTTTCGGAGTGGTGATGGTCTATTCGGCATCATCGGTCATGGCCGCCAAGCGCTTTCACGACGGTTTTTTCTTTCTGAAACGGCAGAGTTTCTTTGCACTGGTCGGTTTTGCGATAATGCTGGGCACCATGCGCATCAACTATCAGTATTGGCGCAAGGCGGCTGTCCCGATCCTGCTGGGATGTCTGGTGCTGCTGATCCTGGTGCTGATCCCCGGCATAGGCGGCAGCGCCGGCGGCGCCTCGCGCTGGATCAGATTGCCTGGCGGTTTTAATCTGCAACCATCGGAAGTGGCCAAAATAGCTCTGATCATGTACATGGCTTATTCCCTTGACAGAAAGCAGGACAAGATCAAGCAGCTCGGGGCAGGCTTCGTATCGTACATGCTGATTCTGCTGGTATTGTTGGGTTTTTTGCTTAGCCAGCCGGACATGGGCTCGGCCCTGACCTTGGCGGCGGTAGCAATGATCATGCTGTTTGCAGCCGGCACCCGCCTGGTGTATATCGTCTCGATCTTCCTGATGTCCCTGCCATTTCTGTATTTCCTGGTGATGAACGTAGCTTACCGCAAGCGCCGCATTCTGGCATTTCTGGATCCCTGGCAGGATCCGCAGAACAGCGGATTCCAGATCATCCAGTCCTGGCTGGCATTCGGTACGGGGGGCGTCTTCGGGCGGGGGTTGGGGGAAGGCAAACAGAAACTCTTTTATCTGCCCGAAGCCCACACCGACTTCATCCTCTCGGTGGTCGGTGAAGAACTGGGGTTTCTGGGTGTGATCGTGATCATCGGCATGTTCTTTATGCTGGTGCAGCGGGCCATGCGCATTGCCGTGGCTGCACCCGATATCTTCGGACGTTTTCTGGCGCTGGGAATCGCCGTATTGTTCGGCATAGAGGCGACCGTCAATATGGGAGTCGTCACCGGCCTGCTCCCCACCAAGGGGTTGGCGCTGCCATTCATCAGTTACGGCGGCAGTTCGCTGATCATAAGCTTGTTCGCAGTCGGCATACTGTTAAATATTTCATCGGGACTGAAGATATCCTCCATCAGCCTCAAGGAGGAAAAATGAGACTCATCATCGCAGGTGGCGGTACCGGCGGTCACCTGTTCCCCGGCATAGCGGTAGCAGAGGAATTTCTGGCGCGTGACCCGGCCAACGAGGTGCTCTTTGTCGGCACCGAACGGGGTATCGAGGCCAGGGCCGTGCCGGCGGCCGGCTACAAGCTGGAGCTGATCTCGGCCGCCGGCATCCGCGGCAAGAGAGGATTCAGCCAGATAACCGGGGTGGCCAAGATGTTTTACGGCTATGCCCAGTCACGCAAGATCCTGAAAACCTTCCAACCCGACCTGGTGCTGGGTGTCGGCGGCTACGCCTCACTGCCGATGGTGCTGGCGGCGGGCGGAATGCGCGTCCCGCGCTTTATCCATGAACAAAACGCGATACCCGGCCAGACCAACCGACTGCTGGCCAGGTTCGCCGACCAGATTTTCATCACACTTCAGGAATCTGCCAGATATTTCCCGCAAGACAAGACACTGCTGACCGGCAATCCCCTGCGTCGGCAGATACTGGACATGGTCGACAAACAAAATCCCCTCTCGCCCCCCCCCTTGTTAGATGGTGTAAGCGAACAAAGTCAGCAGGGGAAATTCCACCTGTTTGTCTTTGGCGGCAGCCAGGGCGCACACGCCATCAACATGGCCATGCTTGAGGCATTACCCTTACTAAAAGACAGCCGGGCCAAGCTTGAAATCACGCACCAGACCGGGGAAAAAGATTGTGAAGAGGTTGCATGTGCATACCGCGCAGCCGGCATAAAAGCACAGGTGGTGCCGTTTATCAGCGACATGGCTGCGGAGTATGCCGGGGCCGATCTGATCATCTGCCGGGCGGGCGCCACCACGATTGCCGAGGTAACCGCCTGCGGCAAAGCCTGTCTGTTCATACCGTTTCCCCACGCCGTGGACGACCACCAGCGCAGGAACGCCGAGGCCCTGCTCAAAGAGGAGGCCTGTTTCATGCTACTGGAGCGCGAATTGTCGGGTGGGCGGTTGGCGAAGACCATCAAAGATCTGGCTGAAGACACCGAAACAGTTAAACGCACCGCTGAACTGGCATTCAGTCTGGCTCGACTGGATGCTGCGCAGATAATCGTGAATGAGATGCTTAAACGACAAAAGCCACCGCAGAGCAGAGACACAGAGAAAACAAAGGACTAAAAATGTACGGAAAAATCGATAAAATCCACTTTGTCGGCATCGGCGGCATCGGGATGAGCGGCATTGCCGAAGTCCTGCTCAACCTGGGTTACAAGGTTTCCGGTTCCGACCTGCGGAGTTCCGAAACCACCGAGCGCTTGGCCGGACTGGGCGCCGAAATCCACATCGGACACAATGCCGACAATCTGAAGAATGTTGACGTGGTTGTAATCTCTTCTGCGGTACATGACGATAATCCCGAAGTGGTCGAGGCCAAGCGACTGCACGTGCCGGTCATCCCGCGGGCCGAGATGCTGGCCGAACTGATGCGCATGAAGTACGGAATCGCCATCGCCGGTACCCACGGCAAGACCACCACCACCTCGATGGCCGCCGCAATTCTGGGGCACGCCGGTATCGATCCGACCATCGTCATCGGCGGCAAACTGAATGCGATCGGTACCAATGCCCAATTGGGGCAGGGCGAATTCCTGCTGGCCGAGGCGGACGAGTCGGACGGCTCCTTCCTGGTCCTGTCGCCGACAATTGCCGTCGTGACCAATATCGATGCCGACCATCTGGACCACTATTTAGGCGGCATCGAAGAGATCAAGGACACTTTTGTCGAATTTATCAACAAGGTACCCTTCTATGGTCTGGCGATTCTCTGCCTTGATGACAGGAACATCCGCGAGATCCTGCCGCGCGTCAAGAAACGCTACATGACCTACGGCCTGTCGTCGCAGGCCGATATCCGGGCGACACATGTCAGGCACGACGGCTTTCAGACCTCGTTCGTAGCCCACTACAAGGGCTACCGCCTGGGGGAGATATCCTTCCCGATGCCCGGCCCGCACAACGTGCTGAACGCCATGGCCTGCATCGGCGTTGCACTGGAACTGGATGTCCCGTTCAGCGCCATCCAGGAAGGCTTTGCCGGATTCAGCGGAGTCGGACGGCGCTTCACCGTCAAGGGTGAACCGAAGGGAATCATGGTAGTTGATGATTACGGTCACCATCCGGTTGAGATCAGGGCCACGCTGGCCGCAGCCAGGCAAGGCTGGCCGGAGCGGCGCATCGTGGCGGCCTTCCAGCCACACCGCTACACGCGCACCCACGAACTGTTCGACGAATTTGTGACCGCCTTCTACGATGCCGATGTGCTGGTCCTGACCGATGTCTATGCCGCCGGCGAGCAGCCGATTGAGGGGGCTACGTCAGAGAGGCTTTCCCACGAGGTCGGTCGTCACGGCCAGAAGGATGTGACCTACATCGCCAATCGGGAGCTGATTCCGGAACACCTGGCCGGGATTGTGAAAGAAGGGGATATTGTCATCACTCTGGGAGCCGGCAACATATGGCAGCAGGGTGAAGCGCTGGTAAATATTTTGAAGGCGGCCGAGTGATACGCGGTATCCTGCTGAAAAACGAGCCGATGTATCTCCATACTTCGCTCAAGGTGGGTGGTCCGGCCGATCTGTATGCCGTGCCGGAAGATAGCGCCGACCTGCAGCTGCTGCTCCGGCAATTCGCGACCGAGAATATTCCCTGGCTGACCATCGGGCAGGGATACAATCTGCTGGTGCGGGACAAAGGAATCCGGGGAGCGGTCATATCACTGGAACGCCTCAGCGGCATCACGCTGGCGGATGATACTCACATAAGAGCCGAAG
The DNA here is from genome assembly GCA_014380135.1 of Deltaproteobacteria bacterium. Classification (GTDB taxonomy): domain Bacteria; phylum Desulfobacterota; class Desulfuromonadia; order Geobacterales; family Pseudopelobacteraceae; genus JACRCG01. The sequence goes on along the minus strand of JACMKN010000093.1, from coordinate 5,326 downwards.
CGGGAGCGGAGAACCTGGCAGTAGTGCGTTTCGCCCAGGAACTCGGACTGGGCGGGATCAGTTACATTTCCGGCATTCCCGGCACTGTTGGCGGAGCAATCAGGATGAACGCCGGAGCTTACGGCGAGGGAATTCTTGAACGCACCGAGTGCCTGACACTGCTCCGTGAAGGAAAAATACGGGATTTCTGCATGGGCGAACTGGATTACGGTTATCGTCAGCTGCATCTGCAAGCAGGCGACATAGTGCTGGCGGCTCTTTTCAGGATGGAACAGCGCGAAGCGCAGCTTACCGAAGAGGAGGTCCGCAAGGACCTGGCACTGCGCCGTTCGAAGCACAATGTCGGCTTTCCCAGCGCCGGATCTTTCTTCAAAAATCCGGCCGGCCAGGCGGCCTGGAGATTAATCGATGCTGCCGGAATGCGAGGTGCCCGAGTAGGAGGCGCGCTGGTCTCCGAGGTGCACAGCAACTTTCTTGTCAATGCCGGCGGGGCGACAGCGAAGGATTTTCTGGAATTGTCTGCAATTATAAAAAATGCGGTTTTCAGCACATCCGGCGTGACACTGGAAGAGGAAGTGCGTATAGTGGGCGCGAATTAGAAACGGTTTGGGGTTACCATGAGCAATGAAGAGCTTGTGAAGAATATCAGAAACAAAAAAGTTGCCGTGCTGATGGGCGGTCTCTCGGCGGAACGTGACGTTTCACTCAACAGCGGCGCTGCCGTACAGCGGGCGTTGCTTGCGCAAGGTTTCAACGCGATTGCCATTGATGTCGGACGTGATCTGGCTGAGGTACTGAAGCGGGAGTCGATCGAAGCGGCCTTTATCGCGTTGCATGGCCGTTACGGCGAAGACGGTTGTGTCCAGGGACTGCTGGAGTTATTGCGAATCCCCTATACCGGTTCCGGAGTACTGGCCAGCGCACTGGCCATGCATAAACTGTACAGCAAACAGGTCTTTGCCGCCAATGGCATCCTGACAGCCCCCTTTCGCTGTTTCCGGCGAGGTGAACCCGTTCGTCTGCCTGAAGTCCCCTTCGGCCTGCCGCTGGTCGTAAAGCCGGTCCAGGAAGGTTCGTCGGTCGGAATCTCCATCGTCAGAGAGGAAAGCCGGCTGGCAGCGGCACTGGAACTGGCTTTTCGCCATGACGACGAAATCCTGATTGAACAATACATCAAGGGCCAGGAAGTTCAGGTTGGTATAATTGATGACTGCCCGGTCGGCGCTATCGAGATTGTCCCCAAGAACGAATTTTATGACTTTGAAGCCAAATATACCGCCGGCATGGCCGAACACATCTTCCCGGCCCGCCTGGGACCTGAACTATACGAAAAGGTACTGCAGATCGGACTGACTGCACACCGTGCTCTGGGGTGCAGAGGCTACAGCCGGGTGGATCTGCTGGTGACACCCGCCGGAGAGTGTTATGTACTGGAGGTCAATACCCTGCCCGGAATGACCGCCCTGAGCCTGCTTCCGGAGATAGCCGCGAAAGGCGCCGGACTGTCATTTGAAGAGCTTGTTGTGCGCATTATCACGTCAGCATCACTCTCGATCAAAGCAAGCTGATAAAATGAAGGATTTCGCAAAATCATCATACCAGCGCCGCAAGGTGGCCCCCAACAAGGTCAGGATCCAGCGCAAGCCGCTCAATCTGAAGAAGTATCTGCGCCCGCTGGCCAGAATCTCAGCCGGTCTGGTAGCACTCTCGCTGGTCAGCGGAATATTGTATGGAGCATATCGGGCGATCGCCTCGGTGACATTTTTCAACCTTAAAAACATAGAAGTGTCCAGCAGCAAACGCCTGACCCGTGTCGAGATACTTGAACTGGCGGGCATCGAGACCGGCAAGGACCTGCTGCGACTGAACCTGAAAGACATGGGAGAACATATTCTCCAGAACCCGTGGGTAGAGTCGGTGCGCATCAACCGCTATTTCCCGGACCGCATCTCGATAGCCGTCACAGAACGTGAACCGCTGGCGATTGTCAACATGGGCTTCATCTATTATCTAGACAAGAAGGGCATTGTTTTCAAGGTACTCAATCAGGGCGACAAACTTGATTATCCGGTTGTAACCGGCTTCAGCGAGGAAGAGCTCGGACGTGACCCGAAGGGGACCAAAGATGCCCTTTTGGCCACCTGTGACCTGCTGAAAATACTGAAAGACAAAGGGGTCTTTATCCTTGCTGATGTTTCGGAGATTCATTACGACAAAGGTTACGGTTTCACGATGTTCACCTCATCAGGAGCACTTCCGGTCAAAATAGGCGCAGGTGACTTCACGGCCAAGATAGAGCGCTTTGCCCGAATTTACAGTGATCTCATGGCGCAAGACCAAAAGCTGCAGTATATCGATCTGGATTACAATGACAAGATCATAGTAAAGAAAAGCTGATTAATTTTTATATAAAGCAGGAGGGTAGTATGTCAGCAACAAAACGGGACAACCTGATCGTCGGACTCGACATCGGTACAACCAAGATTTGCGCAATTGTCGGCAATGTAACCGAAGACGGCATCGACATCGTCGGTATCGGCACCAGCCCTTCCAGCGGCCTTCGCAAAGGGGTCGTCATCAACATCGAGAGCACGGTTGGCGCCATTCGCAAGGCCATTGATGAAGCCGAACTGATGGCCGGTTGCGAGATCAAGTCGGTCTATGCCGGCATCGCCGGCGGCCATATCAAGGGACTTAACTCCAACGGTGTCATCGCGATAAAAAACCGCGAGGTGTCACAGGAGGATGTGCGGCGGGTCATTGACGCTGCCAAAGCGATCAATATCCCGATGGATCGTGAAGTGCTGCATATCCTGCCCCAGGAATTCATCATCGACGAGCAGGACGGCATTCGCGAACCGCTCGGCATGAGCGGTGTCCGACTGGAAGCCAAGGTGCACATTGTCACCGGCGCCGTGGCCAGTGCCCAGAACATCGTCAAATCCTGCAATCGGGCCGGACTGGATGTGGCCGATATCGTGCTGGAACAGCTGGCCTCATCACACGCCGTACTCTCCGATGACGAGAAGGAACTGGGCGTCTGCATGATCGACATCGGCGGCGGTACAACAGACATTGCCATCTTCTCCGAAGGGGCCATCAAGTACACTTCGGTGCTCTCGCTGGGGGGCAACCACCTGACCAACGATATCGCCGTCGGGCTTCGTACGCCGATGGCAGAAGCCGAAAGAATCAAGCAGAAGTATGGCTGCTGCCTGTCATCGCTGGTCGGCAAGGAAGACAAAATCGAGGTACCCAGTGTTGGCGGACGCAAACCGCGCGAACTTTCCCGCAACGTGTTGTGCGAAATCCTCGGACCGCGTGTCGAAGAGATCTTCGCCCTGGTTAACCGCGAGATAATCAAGTCCGGCCTGGAAGATTCGATTGCCTCCGGCGTCGTCATCACCGGGGGCTCCAGCATACTGGAAGGGATGCCGGAACTGGCCGAGCAGATCTTCAACCTGCCGGTACGCCGCGGCCTTCCCCAGCATGTGGGCGGACTGTCCGACGTAGTTAAATCCCCGGTCTATGCCACCGGCGTCGGCCTGGTTGTTTATGGCAGCCGCAATTCCGGATCACGCGAGTTTCCCACCAGCAAATCCGAAGCGAATCTGTTTGGCTCGGTGTTCGGGCGGATGAAAAGCTGGTTCCGCGAGTTTTTCTAACCTGCTGCAAAGCGTTCTATTGTCCAGGCCGTCACCGGAAAAGCTCCGCTAAGCGGCCTGTTATTTTGTTGGCAGCCCAATTGCTTATCAAAAAGCACCATAAAGTGCGGCCAGCTAACACTCTGATTTTCCGAAGCACCTTCCGGTATGCGTATTTTAATGTTTTTTCCTTTGATTCTTAATGGGATTGGGGTTACATTCTGGACTAATTGAGCGAATCACTGCCGTTACATAAAGGGGGAAAAAGCATGTTTGAATTTGATGAAACCATTGAACAGAGCGCAGTTATCAAGGTAATTGGAGTAGGCGGAGGCGGCGGAAATGCCGTCAACACCATGATCTCCAGTTCTATACATAAAGTTGATTTTATCGTTGCAAATACCGATGCTCAGTCTCTGCGCACCTCCAAAGCCACGGTCAAACTTCAGCTGGGCCGCGAATTAACCAAAGGGCTGGGAGCAGGCTCCAAGCCGGAAGTCGGTTCCGCAGCCGCCCTTGAGAACAAGGACCAGCTGGTAGCAGCCATCAAGGGTGCCGACCTGGTGTTCATTGCCGCCGGCATGGGCGGCGGTACCGGTACCGGCGCAGCTCCGGTGATTGCCGAGGCGGCCCGCGAAACCGGCGTACTTACAGTTGGTGTCGTCACCAAACCATTCACCTATGAGGGCAAGGCCCGTTCAGCCCTGGCTGAACAGGGTATTGCGGAATTGAAAAAACATGTGGATTCCCTGATCATCATCCCCAATGACCGCCTGATCAGCATGGCCAGCAGAAACATGTCCCTTTTTGACGCCTTTAAACCGGCTGACGATGTCCTGCGTCAGGCGGTTCAGGGTATTTCCGAACTGATCACATCCACCGGCCTGATGAACCTGGACTTCGCCGACGTAAAAACCGTCATGAGTGTCCGCGGCATGGCCATGATGGGCATAGGCATAGGCAGCGGCGAGAATCGCGCCGCGGAGGCCGTCAGCAACGCCATCTCCAGCCCGTTGCTGGAGGACAATGACATCTCCGGAGCCAAGGGTGTCCTGGTCAACATTACCGGTTCCGGCACCATGACCATGGATGATTACAACACGGTCAACCGCATTGTCCATGAGAAGGTCCACGAAGACGCCAACATCAAGATCGGTGTCGTCAGGGACGATGAAATGGAAGATACGATCAAGGTAACCGTCATAGCAACCGGTTTCGGTGATCGTTTTGATTCCGAAAAGAGCCGTGATTTCCGCAAGAGCAGCCTGTCCGTCGCTGACAAGCATGTGATGGGAACATCAACATCACTCGACCGGCCGACTTTCCAGCGTGATCGTGACAGAAACGAGAACGTGACCCGCATTCGCCCGACCGTATCGTTTCTCGAGGATGACGAGGATCAGTACGACATCCCGACCTTTCTGAGAAAATCGGTCGATTAGACCGACACTTAGCCACATATAATAAAGAAGGGGCCTGCCATAACCGGCAAGCCCCTTTTTTATTTTTCAAGCCACTCCACTATCTGGCATGCTCTGCATTTTACGCGATCGTATGCCGGATATCCTTGCCCTTGACCATGAATATAACCATCTCGGCGATGTTGGTGGCATGATCTGAGATGCGCTCCAGAGACTTGGAGATGTAGTTGAGCTTCATGGCGCGTGAAATCGTGGTCGGGT
>JACMKN010000092.1 GCA_014380135.1 Deltaproteobacteria bacterium | reverse complement strand
ATGTGGAAACCGACAACGCCTTTATCGAGGCCCGCATCCTGCCGGTCTCCTCCAGGGTTTCCGGCACGGTGGCCCGGGTGCTGGTGAATGACAACCAATTCGTCAAGCAGGGTCAACTGCTGCTGGAGATCGACCAGAGTGATTATAAGCTGCAGGTCTCGAAAGCGACCGCCGGAGTGGGAGTTGCCGAAAATGAAAGCGGCGGGGAGTACCTGAAGGCCGAGGCGGCCCGGGCTGCGCTGCAATCGGCCAGGGCACGCCATGAGCAGGCGGTAGCGGATCTCGAACGTGGAGAAAAGCTTTACGGTCGCGATGTCATCCCCAAAGAGCAGCTGGACCGTGTACGCACAGCCGGCCGCGTCACCCAATCCCAACTGAAAGAGGCGGAAGAAAATCTGAAGCGGGCTCAGGCTGAAGCCGGCCTGGGACTCAAAACCGGCAACAAGGCCAAGGTACTGGAGCGTCAGGCACAACTGGGTGAAGCCAGGCTCCAGCTTTCCTATACCAGGATCTACGCCGCCCGAGACGGCTATATTACCAGAAAATCAATTGAAGCGGGCGTCAACATCCAGGCCGGGCAGCATCTGATGGCGCTGGTGCCGCTGCAGGAGGCCTGGATCACCGCCAACTACAAGGAACGCCAGATAACCCATATCAGAGCCGGCCAGAAGGTTGAATTCAGCGTGGATGCCTATCCCGGGCGGCTCTTCAGCGGCCGGGTCGACAGCATCATGGCCGGCACCGGTGCCGCTTTCTCGCTGCTGCCGCCCGAAAATGCCACCGGCAACTATGTCAAGGTAGTACAACGCCTGCCGGTCAAGATCGCCATCGACTCCACTTCCGATCCCGAGCATCTGCTGCGGGTCGGCATGAGTGTGGTACCGACCATACAGACCGGTCGGCGCGGCGCCGATGTCCTCAAGGAATTGAGCCCCTTTTAAAAATGAGCGATGAAAGAACGATCAACAAGTGGCTGATCACGATCACGGTCATGCTGCCGGCCATCATGGAGATCATCGACACCTCGGTGGCCAACGTTGCCCTGCCGCACATGCAGGGCAGTCTCAACGCCGGCACCGACGAAGTCACCTGGGTGCTGACCTCCTATCTGGTGGCCAACGCGGTAGTTCTGCCCATGACCGGCTGGCTGTCGCGCGTGTTCGGCCGCAAGCGCTTCCTGATGACCTGCATCGTGCTCTTCACGCTGGCTTCGCTTTTGTGCGGCGCAGCGCCCAACCTGGGCTCGCTGATCTTTTTCCGGGTACTGCAGGGAGCGGCCGGCGGTGCTCTGATCCCGATCAGCCAGGCCATCCTGATGGAAACCTTTCCACCGCACCAGCGCGGCATGGCCATGGCGATATTCGGTGTGGGCGCCATGTTCGGCCCGATCGTCGGCCCGGCCCTGGGGGGCTGGATCACCGACAACATGAGCTGGCGCTGGATCTTCTACATCAATCTGCCGATCGGTATCATCGCCATGATTCTGTGTGCTTTTTTCATCTTTGACCCGGCCTATCTGAAACAAAAGGCAACCGAACTCAAAATAGACTATTGGGGGTTGTTTCTGCTGACGGTCAGCATGGGATCACTACAGGTTGTACTGGATAAGGGACAGCAGGAGGACTGGTTCAACTCGTCTTTTGTGATAACCTTCAGTTTGATTTTCATCACTTCTATGGTGGCGCTGATCCGGGTGGAACTGACCCACGAACACCCAATCATTAACCTGCGCCTGTTCAAGAATGTTTCCTTCTCGGCCGGTAACCTGATCATGTTCGTGGTCGGATTCTGCCTCTACAGCTCGATCATGCTGATACCGCTCTTTCTGCAGACCCTGATGGGCTACTCGGCCACCAATGCCGGCATGGTCATGGCCCCCGGCGGAGTGGCAACCCTGATCACGATGCCCTTCGTGGGGGCGGCCCTGGCCAAGCGCGACGGCCGCAAGATCGTATTTATCGGCCTGCTGCTGGGCGCTACTTCCATGTTCATCATGCAGGGTCTCAACCTGCAGGGGGCCTTCTGGAACTATACCTGGCCCCGCATCGTGCTGGGTTTTGGCCTGGCGATGATCTTCGTGCCGCTGACAACCGTCACGCTGGCAACAATATCCAGAGAGGAGATGGGCAACGCCACCGGCATGTTCAATCTGCTGCGCAACGTCGGCGGCAGCGTCGGCATCGCCATGGCCGCTACGTTGCTGGCCCGCTATCAACAGTTCTATCAGACCGGTCTGGTCGCCAATATCAACCCCTACAATCCGATCTGGCAGACCCGCTTCGAGGGACTGAAACAGACTCTGATCTCAAAAGGAATCAGCATCTCCCAGGCCGACAGCAGCGCCCTGGGAATGATGTACGGCGAAGTCCGCCGGCAGGCCGGCGCGCTGGCCTTCAACCGCATCTTCTTCATCATCGGCCTGGCCTTCCTGGTGATCATACCGCTGCTGCTTTTGCTGAAGCGGACTGCGCTTCATCAGGGTGGCGGGACGAAGCATTAACAGGCTGCCGGATTCCTGAATAAAAACGGAGCAGACCACCCGGCGCACCCCGTTGCGTACTCAAAAATGTTTCCGTCCAGCCTACCCCTATTTTCTCACAACATTAACTCCAAACTTTTCAAGTTCCGACAGCACGTTAGCTACCACTTCATCAAGCCTGGCATCAACATCTGGCGTCATCTCGACCCCCATCTCGATACAGCCCGGCTGCACCCCGATCAGAACCATTTCGCGCGGTGAATGTCCCATCAACTCCGAGACCGCCAGCAGATCCTTGAGTCCCATCTGGTGCGGCGACAGCTTGGTCGCCAGCGCCACCGGCAGCTCCGCACCGCTCAACCTGGTCATAGTTCCCGCTTTTTCCCCGGTTTCGACCGCATCCACCAGGATCAGATGGGTCACATTCTCCAGCATCGGCAGCAGATCCAAGCCCAGCGTACCGCCATCCACAACCTTGACGTTTTCCGGGAAGCGGTATGAACGCTGCAGTTCCTGAACAACACGCACCCCGACCCCGTCATCGCACATCACCAGATTTCCGATCCCCAGCACCAGCACCGACTTACTGACGGCATCGCCTGAATTCATATTTTCTCCCGATACTTTGTCACAAAAAAACGGGGCGCACCGGCCAGCACGCCCCACTTGAACATACCTGCCAAAAACAGCGTCTACTTTTCTTTCCGGACCGTAAACTTGTAGCCACTGAACATGCTGGATATCTCGCCGCCATGCTCCTTGATATCCATCAGCCAGGCGCTGTAGATGTGGTTGACGACGAAGCCGAAGATGAACCACATGCTGATGTGATGCGTCAGACGCATGCCCTGATCGCTGAACAACGCATACATGAAGCCGAGGGCCCTGTGCATCGCTCCCTGGGGGGCATGTTGCGCATAAAGCGCGAAGCCGGTCAGGATCATCACCGAATAAAGTCCGAAAAGACAGACATAGGCGGCGGTGGCCAGGGGATTATGACCGATCGTCTCGGGCACCTGCTTGTCAAGCAGCATGTAATAGCGCAGCATTCTGGCCGTCTTTTTCCGCCCGGCATCCGCCATAAGTGGGAAGAACTCACGCCAGCCCGAATATTTATTGCCGATGAACGACCAGATCACCCGTGAAATCACGCTTACCGTGAACAGGTAGGCCGCCGTAAAATGGATGAAGCGGAACCAGCCCATTGTGAAGTCGGAGGCCGATTTACCGAAGGAGAAGGGTGTCCCGATCAGAAAACCGGTCACCGACAGCGTCACGATGCAGACCATGTTGATCCAGTGGCACCATCTGACCGGCAATTCCCAGATGTAGCATTTGAACTTGCAGCTATCGTTCATTTCAGCCTCCCGTAAAGCCTAGGACACCTTGACCTTGACCATTTCATTGCCGTTTGCGTCCAGAACATGAACGGCGCAGGCCAGACACGGATCAAAGGAATGGATCGTACGCAGAATCTCCAACGGCTTGTTGGCATCGGCCACCGGAGTCCCGACCAGGGCCGCCTCGTAGGGACCGCGCTGCCCCTTGGCATCGCGCGGCGAAGCGTTCCAGGTGGAAGGAACTACCGCCTGATAATTGAAGATCTTCTGATCCTTGATCTTGATCCAGTGGCCCAGACCACCACGCGGGGCTTCGTGCATGCCGTAGCCGCTTGCCTCCAGCGGCCATTCGGAGGGATCCCACTTCTCGTTGGAGTGGATCCGGTAATCACCCTTGGAGATATTGTTGATCAGTTCGTCCAGGAACATGGGGGTCTGGCGGACGTTCAGCAGGCAGTCGATACCGCGCGCGGCGGTGCGTCCCAGCGTTGAAAAGAGCGCCGCCGGCCCGACTGCCAGCTTGCCCAGCACCATATCAACCGCTGCCTTGGTTTCCTTGTGACCCGAGGCGTAGGCCACCAGCACGCGGGCCAGCGGGCCGACCTCCATCGGCTTTTCATCATAGCGGGGCGACTTGACGAACGAGTATTTGGCATTGGTGTCAAGATATTCGTAGGGGGGCTTGGGACCGGTGTAGCGCACCTCGGTCTCGCCGTCATAGGGATGCAGGCCTTTTCCCGGCCCGGCCGAATTTTCGAACCAGGAGTGATCGACATACTCGGCGATCTTGCCCTGATCAACCTTCAGCACTTTGGTAAGATCCTTCTCCAGGATGGCTCCGGACGGGAACCACATATTGCCGTTGGCATCCGGGAAATCGCCATAGCACATGTAGTTGCCGACTCCGCCGCCGATCGCGGCCCAATCCTTGTAGAAGGAAGCGATCGCCAGCAGGTCAGGGATATAGACCTGCTCTACGAAATCCTGGGCCTTTTTCAGAAGGCGCTTGATCTCGATCAGTTTTTCGGCGTTGAGGGCGTTCTGGGAATCGGGATCGATCGGGATCGACATGCCGCCCACCAGGAAGGTCTGGGGATGCGGATTCTTGCTGCCCAGAATGGCGTGAATCTTGATGACGTCCTTCTGCCACTCCAGCGCTTCCAGGTAGTGGGCGGTCGCCATCAGATTGGCTTCGGGTGGCAACTGGTAGGCCGGATGCCCCCAGTAGGCATTGGCAAAGGGGCCCAGGCGACCGGAGGCGACAAAGGCCTTGACCTTGTCCTGAACCGCCTTGAAATAGGTGGCCGAATTGTTGGGCCAGTCCGATATGGAGGCCGCCAGAGCCGCGGTTTTGACCGGGTCCGCCTGGAGGCCGGAGGTGATGTCAACCCAGTCCAGCGCATGCAGGTGATAAAAGTGGATGACGTGATCCTGCACGTTCTGGGTGCCGATGATGATGTTGCGGATCAGCTCGGCATTAGGCGGAATCTTGATCTTGAGGGCGTTCTCGACGGCGCGGATCGATGTGATGGAATGAACCGTGGTACAGACGCCGCAGAAGCGCTGGGTCCAGAACCAGGCGTCGCGCGGATCACGCCCCTTCAGAATCTTCTCGATACCGCGGAACATCGTGGCGGAACTCCAGGCATCAATGATTCTGCCGCCGCTGACCTCGGCCTCGATACGAAGATGCCCTTCAATTCTGGTAATCGGGTCGACAACTATCTTGGCCATATCCTAACCCTCCCTGTTTTCGTCAGCAGGTTCCTTGTCCTTGCGCAGCGCATTCAGCACACCATGGACCGCAAAGGCCGCACCGGCGCCGGCCAGCAGACCCAGCCCGATCTTGTCGGCGGTGTGCTCAATGCCGAAACCGGGCACGTTGGGCAGACGCTTGTACATCGGCAACATGGTGTCCCAGAACTGCGGTTCGGAGCAGCCGGCACAGGGATGTCCGGCCCCGATCGGCCAACTGGTCTTTTCGTTGTAGCGCTGGGTGGGGCAGTTGTGGAAGGTGGCCGGCCCCTTGCACCCCATCTTGTAAAGACAGAAACCTTTGCGATGGGCATCATCGCCCCAGTGTTCAACGTACTGACCGGCATCGTAATGCGGTCGTCGCTCGCAGTTGTCGTGAATGCGCTTGCCGTAGGCAAACAGCGGCCGGCCGTGGCCGTCCAGGGCCGGAATCTTTCCGAATACCAGATAATGCACGATCGTGGCGGTCAGGTTGTCGGCATTGACCGGACAGCCGGGCAGAATGATGACGGTGGCGCCCGGCACGGCGTCCCTGACACCCACCGCACCGGTCGGATTGGGAACCGCCGCGGCGATGCCGCCGTAGCAGGCGCAGGTGCCGACCGCGATGGTGGCCAAAGCCCCGCCGCAGACCTGACGGGCCCGCTCAAGGTGCGTCTTGCCGCCGGTGGTGCCGTAAATGCCGCCGTCTTTCATCGAGATGGAACCTTCGATGACACAGATATATTTGCCCTTGAAATCGGCGATGGTCTTGTCCAGCAGTTCTTCGGCCTGATGCCCGGCCGCCGCCATGATCGTTTCGTGATAATCAACGGACAGGATATCCAGTACGATTTCGGCCACGGTCGGGTTGGCCGAACGGAGCAGCGCCTCGGTATCGCCGGTACAGCTCTGCATCTCCAGCCAGACCAGGGTCGGGCGTTTGACTTCATCCAGCGCCTGGGCCACCCGGGGAGCAAAGGAGGCTGGCAGCGCCATGGCAGCCGTCATTGCCGAGCAGAACTTGAGGAAGTCACGCCGCGAAACCCCGCGTTCCTTCAGAATAGTTCCTATCGAACAATCATGCTTCAACGAATCCTGTTCTACACCGCTAATCTCATCGCTGACCGGTTTTTTGCCCATTTCATACCTCCTGTTGCGGAGTCTCTGCCGAGTAGTAACCCAGGAAAAGGCAACTCATCTTATTCATTAATTGGCAGTATAATAAAATGAAGTTATATTGCAACACATTTTTATTATGCATCCACAGACAATAAAAAAACCGGCAACAGTGGTTCCCGGTTTTTAAAGGCATTTAATACGTTACAGCATAATAAATTACCGTTTGTTTTTAACCTTTTTATTCTTATGTTTGAGCAGCTCCTTTTGACGCCGCTCAGTCATGGCTATCAGCAGAGCGTGACTGCCCTCGGCGGAATCGGCCTCCTGCGGCATGCGCTGCAGGTAGCTGCCGTCCGGCTGCATATCCCAGGCCGAGCGTCGGTCGGCCAGATGGGTATCGAAAACGGCCCGCAGCTCACTGGTCAGCATGGGCGATTCCACCGGACAGAGCACCTCCACCCTGGCCTCCAGATTCCGTTTCATGGCGTCGGCCGAGGATATGAAATACTCATCGGAGCCACCGTTGCGGAAGTAGTAGACCCGCGAATGTTCCAGAAACCTTCCCACAATGCTGACGACCCGGACGGATTCCGAAAGGCCCGGTATTCCTGGTCGCAGGCGACAGGTATCACGCACGAGCAGATCGATCCTGACTCCGGCCATGGCTGCCCGGTAAAGAGCCTTGACGATATCGCCGTCTTCCAGCGCATTCATCTTGAACTGGATCAATCCATCGCCTTTCTCCTGATGCAGTACAATCTCACGTTCGATCCTGGAGATCAGCGCTTTTTTGAGCATACGCGGCGCCGGAATCAGTTTCTGGTAATTGCGCCTGGCCATGAAGCCGGTCGTCAGGTAGTTGAACAGCTCGGTCACGTCCTGGGCGATGACCTGATCGCAGGTCAACAGTCCGACATCGCTGTACAGGCGGGCCGTGTCGGCGTGATAGTTGCCGGTGCCGATATGCACATAGCGCCGTAGTCCGCTGAAATCCTGACGTACGACCATGATGACCTTGCAGTGGGTCTTGAGGCCGACCACGCCGTAGGTGACATGTATTCCGGCCTCTTCCATCCGCTCCGCCAGGCGGATATTGGTGGCCTCGTCGAAGCGGGCCTTCAACTCGACCACCACCGCCACCTGCTTGCCGTTCTGGGCCGCCAGCAGTAGGGCATCGATGATACGGCTCTGGCTGGAGGTGCGGTAGAGAGTCATCTTGATGCCGCGCACTTTGGGATCAAGCGCCGCTTCACGCAGAAAGCGCTCGACGGAGGTCGAAAATGATTCATAGGGGTGCTGCAGCAGAAGCGCACCGGCATCCCGGATCGTGTGGAAAATATTGCGCTGGGTCTGCAGCAGCGGGTGGTCGATCGGGTGATGTATCGGATCATGCATGCGCGGGTAGTCCAGCTTCACCAGTTCAAAAAGGTCACGCAGCGCCAGCAACCCGGGGACTTCAAAGACATCGTTCTCTTCGTCCAGCTCCAACTCGGCCGCCAGGCGCCCGCGATGGGCCGGATCCATTCCGATACCGACCTCCAGCCGGACGATAGGGGCGAATTTGCGCTCCTTCAGTTCGGACTCGATCATCTCCATCAGATCGTCGGCCTCATCCTCGTCCTTTTCGGTGTTGGCATTGCGGGTCACCCGGAATATTTCGCAGGAGATGATCTCCATCCCCGGAAACAACATATCCAGGTTGTTGCACATGACATCTTCCAGCCGAACAAAATGATCCCCCTTACCGACCCGGATAAAGCGCTGCGTGCCGAGCCCGACCGGCACCTTGACCCTTACCAGCGAAGCGTCCCTGCCCCTGGGGATACGCACCGTTATCAGCAGGTTCAGGGAGAGGTTGGAAATAAAGGGGAAGGGATGGGCCGGGTCGATCGACTGCGGGGTCAAGAGCGGGAATATATTGGTGTAATAGTGTTCACGCAGCAGTTTGCGCTCTTTCGGAGTCAGGTCGGCATAGCGTTCGATCAGGATGTTTTTTTCCTCCAGCAGGGCGCACACCTGGCGTAACAAACCCTCCTTGCGGGCCTCCATCTCGCGTATGACAGCATGACATTCCTTGACCTGCTGCCGCGCGGTGCGGCCATCCAGTGTCAGCTCGCGCATCCCGGCGCCGATCTGCTGCTTCAGACCGCCGATGCGCTTCATGAAGAACTCGTCCAGGTTAGCGCTGACGATGGCGATGAATTTGAGTCGCTCCAGAAGCGGTGTCCGGGCATCCTCGGCTTCATGCAGCACGCGGCTGTTGAAGTCCAGCCAGGTCAGCTCCCGATTGAGGTACCACTGGCTGTCGGACAGGTCGAAGGCCGGT
>JACMKN010000091.1 GCA_014380135.1 Deltaproteobacteria bacterium | reverse complement strand
GCCGATGCCCTGGTCAAGGGGCTGGCCAGGGGAAAACCGTATTCAGCCGAACATGCCGATGCCCTGCTGCGGCTCGGTCTGCTGCAGGGCAATGCCGAACGCTTTTCCGATGCCGCTGTGTCATTGAAAGAGGGTGTCGGCATCTTTGCCGATCTGGGCATGGCAAAGGAGCAGGCCGCGGCGCTGGCGGATTTCGGTGTCGTGATGGAAAATGCGGTCAATTTCACGGCGGCCCGCACCTTTTTCGAGGAGGCGGCCGGTCTGCACCGCACATTGAAGGATGATGTCCCGCTGGCCGAGCAGTACCGCAATCTTGGCCGCATCTATGACCTGCGCCTCAACCAGTATGCCGTTGCCGAAGGCTACTATGCCCGGGCCGGAGAAATCTATGCCCGCTCCGCCAACGCCGCGCTGGAAGCCGAAACGCTTCTGGAGCGGGGGCGCTGCCAACGCCTGCTGGGCAACTTTCCGGCCGCTGACAAGTTTTACACGGATGCCCTGGCAAAAGCCGGCGCAAAGGATCTGCGCACGCGGATGCGGATCGTGCTGGAACAGGCCAACAATGCCTGGTTCCAGGGGCGTTATCAGGAGGCGTTCGATCTGCGCGAACAGGTGGAAAAAAACGCCCTGGCCGAAAAATGGCCGCTGGAGCAGGTCATGGCCAAGAACACCGGCGGTCTGATCTGGTGGACGCTGGGTGACAACAAGCGGGCGCTGCTGGAGCTTAAGGGAGCGCTGGAGCGTGCCGAAAAACTGGCGGTGCGGCGTGATGAAGTTGCCACCACGCTCAACAACATCGGCCTGGTTCAGCGCGAGTCGGGGGAGTATTCCCAGGCAGTGGCTACGCTTGAAAAAGCGCTTACCATCGATCGCAAACTCGGCTCGCGCTGGGCGATGGCCTACGATCTGCGCAATCTCGGCCAGACCCGCCTGAAAATGGGGGATGCACCCGCTGCCCTGCGGCAATTCGCGGAGGCAGCCGGCCTGGCCGCCGAGATCGGCGACAAGGTCAACCTGGCCAAGATTTATCTCGCGACCGGCGATGCCGAAGCAGAGCTGAAGCAGACCGCAGCGGCCGAAGGAAGCTACCGCAAGGCGCTCGAAATTGCCGATGCACTGCTGCTGCGTGAAGTGCGCTGGCGGGCGCTGTTCGGCCTGGCCCGGCTGCAGAAAAATGCCGGAGATTCGGCCAAAGCGGTGGCTTCCTATCAACAGGCACTGGAAACGGTGGAAGGGCTGCGGGCCGAGATCAGGCTCGACCAGCTCAAGGACGGCTTCCTGACCGACAAGATGGATGTCTACGCCGGGCTGGTAGGCCTGCTGGTCGATCTGCAGCGCGGTGATGAAGCGTTTGCCGTGGCGGAGCGCTCCCGCTCTCGCAACCTGATCGACATTCTCGGGCGGCAGCGGCTGTCGCTGTCCGGTTCGGTGGATCAGGAGCTGTATGACCGTCAGAACCGGCTCAAGGAACAGCTGCTTGAACAGGAAACGCTGTCGGTTCAGGCGGCCAACCCGAAAGAGCGGGCCCGCTATGCCCAGGCGCTTGAAAAACTGCGGGGGGACTATCAGGACCTGCTGATCGACATCGAACGAAAACGCCCCGAGCTGTTGGCCTTGGTGAAGGTGAACCCGACCACCCTCGACGAAATCCGCAAGCTCCTTGAACCGGGGGTTGTCCTGCTCTCATACTATCAACTGCCGGAGCGGCTGTTGTGCTGGAAGATCGACCGCGAGCGGGCCACGCTGATGGTTCAGAAGATACCGGCCAGGGAGTTGTCCGCGAAAATAGCATCCTACCGCCGCATGCTGCAGAATCTGGAGCCGCTTGAAAAGCAGTCCCGCGAACTGTATGATCTGCTGGTTGGGCAGCCGCTGGCAAACAGCGGACCACTGCGGGCGGTCGGTATCATCCCGCATGGCAGCCTCCATTATCTGGCCTTTGCGACCCTGAACGACGGGCGTGATTATCTGGTTGACCGGCAGAAACTGTTTTACCTTCCGGCGGCATCGGTCCTGAAATACACGCTGGCGCGCCGCAGTTCCGAGAAAAAACTGCATATTCTGGCTATCGGAAACCCCGACCTTGGAAATCCGTCTCTGGATCTGCCCTTCGCCGAGCGTGAAGCCGGTAGCCTGCGCTGGAACTATCCGGACGTGACGACCCTGACCCGTGAGCGGGCCAGCGAGAGCTGGGTGCGTGAGCATATCAGCGAATTCGGCATCATACACATCGCTTCCCATGGAGAATTCGATCCGGTCAATCCGCTCTTTTCGGCGATTCGACTGACCCGCGATGGTAAAGCCGACGGGAAGCTTCAGGCCGAGGAGATTTTCGGACTCGATATCAAAGCCGACCTGGTCGTGCTGAGCGCCTGCCAGACCGGGCTGGGGGATATCCGCAGCGGAGACGATGTGGTCGGGATGAACCGGGCCTTCATCTTCGCCGGCACCCACTCGCTGATGTCCAGCCTGTGGCGGGTCAGCGATGTTTCAACAGCGATCATGATGAAACAGTTCTACCGCAGTTACATGCGCTACGGAAAGGCCGAGAGTCTGACGCGCGCCATGCAGCACGTGAAAAATCGCTATCCGCATCCCGGCTATTGGGGCGCCTTTGTCCTGAGCGGGGATTATCAGTAGAATCTTGATTCACGAATGAAGAAACCAAAGCACAATCAGTTACAAAGGAGGTTCAAGATGAGCATAACACGTAGTATGGTTACAGTGTTGGCCCTGTTGCTGACCGCTGTTGCGGCCATGGCGGCAGAAACGCGCTGGGTGTCCAGTGAGGGAACGGCACTCAAGGCCGAGGCATCCGCCACGTCCGCCAGCGTTGCCGAGGTGCCGGTCGGTACGAAGCTGACGGTTGTCGAGTCGGGTGGCCGCTGGCTGAAAGTCAGGACAAGCGCCGGAAAAGAGGGGTGGCTGTACGCCGGCCGCGTTTCCGAT
>JACMKN010000090.1 GCA_014380135.1 Deltaproteobacteria bacterium | reverse complement strand
CCGGCACAACGGTTTTCAGGGTGAACATCGAAGAGATGACCGGCAAACAGTCGGGCTATTGAGCCGGAATGCCAAGGGGGAGAAGGTGAACGCGGTGAAGGTCTTATGAAAAAGTAATTTTTTCGGGAACCTTTCGGAATCCCCTGATTTCCCTGATTTCCCATGACGTCAGGGTGGCAGGCCGCAGAGACCAACATGAAAGGAGTAAAAAAATGAGAATTGCCGTGATCGGAGCCTCTCGGGGAATAGGTTATGAGTTGCTGAAAATTGCCCTTGAGGAAGGGCACGAAGTCACCGCGTTATTGCGAAACCCCGCCAAACTGATCATCAGCGACCCCCGGTTGAAGATCGTGGAAGGCGACATTCTTGACCCCGCATCAGTTACTGCTGTTACAGCCGGACAGGATGCGGTCTGCGTTTGCATAGGTATTCCGCCGACCATAAAACCTGTCTATCTGTTCTCGCGTGGAATTGAATGTGTGCTTGCCGCAATGGGGCGAGAGCCACACCAGAAACTGCTGGCTGTTACCGGCATCGGAGCAGGAGACAGCAAAGGGCATGGCGGCTTTTTCTACGATCGAGTGATTAATCCGCTTCTTCTTGGAAGAATATACTCAGATAAAGATCGTCAGGAAGCCATCATCAAAGCAAGCGATGTGGAATGGCTGATTGTTCGTCCGGGATTCCTGACGGATGGTCCCCGAACAGGAAAATACAGAGCTATTGAAAACCTGACCGGAGTTACCGCGGGAAAAATTTCGCGCCTCGATGTTGCCGACTTCATGCTGAAACAGTTGACGACTCCAACACACTTTGGAAAAACCCCGCTATTAACATACTGATAAAAAGTGGGACAGGGC
Source organism: Deltaproteobacteria bacterium (assembly GCA_014380135.1). Lineage (GTDB taxonomy): Bacteria > Desulfobacterota > Desulfuromonadia > Geobacterales > Pseudopelobacteraceae > JACRCG01. The sequence continues at coordinate 12,466 of JACMKN010000090.1, read as the reverse complement.
GGTGCTCGATGCCGTCCGCCGGGTTGTGGAAGCTGCACGCGCAAGATGGATGCTCGGCAGTTTGCTGGCCCATTAACCACGGGTTAGGGCAGGCATACTGCTCACTCCCGAAAAAGGAATCAGGCCATGAACAAAGAACTTCACGATGAGCTTATTTCGATGAAGCAGGAAGACCAGAGAGTATTGCAGGAGTTGGTCGATAACGGCGAACTGGGTACGGTCGAATACCATCCGCGAATCAAGGTGGTTCACGAGCGCAATAATGCTCGCATAAAGCAAATTATCGAACAACATGGCTGGCCAGGGATCAGTCTGGTGGGCAAGGAGGGCGCCGATGCGGCATGGCTCATCGTCCAGCATGCGGTGTTGGATACCGAATTTATGGGGGTATGCCTGGAACTTCTCGGAGAGGCCGTTAGAAGCGGCGAAGCGGAAGGCAGGCACTTGGCCTATCTGCAAGACAGGGTTCTGACCATGTCCGGCAGGCCGCAAATCTACGGTACCCAGCATGATGTAGATGTACATGGCACCGCCTTTCCGCTGCCGATAGGGAACCCAATAGAGGTTGACAACTTGCGGAGGGAAATGGGATTGGGCACTCTCGCGGAAGCGACTAAACGTATTCAGGAGAGGGAGAACACCATTCGTCGTAACCGTGAGGCCGACAGGTCCGATACGGACATTGCGCGCTGACACACTTGCATCCTTTTAGTATGGTTCACAGGCAAGGAAGCCTGGCCGAAGCCGCCGGGCAGGGAGTAGGAAGGGATGCGAATGCCGATGGACAGACTCTATGAAACAAGGAGGGAACCAGCATGAACAATCAAGCGAATCATGAGATGCGTTACTACCCCAAGGAAAATCTTTGCCTCACGGAGGACGTCCCCGGAGCGAGGCAATGGGCCGTGTCCCTCGACCAGACCATGCTGACCTACTTTGAGGTCGATCCCGATTGCAGATTCGAGAGCCATAGTCATGCAAGCGAGCAGATCACGATGGTCCTGGAGGGGGTGCTCTATTTCGAGCAGGGGGAGAAGGTCATCGGGGTTAAGGCGGGCGAGGCGATCGCCATACCGGCCCATGCCCCCCATGCGGTCTTTAGCGGGGAGGCTGCCGTCAAAGCAGTGGATGCCTGGTCGCCGGTCATGGCCAAATACAGGCAGGGAAACGAATAGCCTTTGAAGTTACTTGTCCGCCAGCAGAGCAGATATGGACCGGAAACAGGTAAATAAACAACCGATTCGAAGCCTCGTGACGGCAAGGAGCACAGCTGCTGAAAATCCTGCCAAAACGTTCCATGGCTGAATGGATGGTTGGATACAATTTATGGAGCCGCTATATTGGAAAGAAGTGAATTGAACTGGAAAACCAGAGGGACATCACATGAGCAAAAAGAATACGGCAATCTTTCTATTTGATGATGTCGAAGTGTTGGATTTTGCCGGTCCTTTTGAAGTTTTTTCCGTTACGAATGAACTCAATCACTACAGTATGCTGAACGTTTATACTGTCGCGAGAAAAAAAGGGCCGGTAAAAGCCAGAAATGGCCTTTCTGTAAATCCGGATTTCGGAGTACAAGAGGCGCCACGACCGGATTTTCTGATCATACCGGGTGGCATAGGCAGTCGGGCCGTCCTGGGGCAAGACGATGTCATCTCCTGGATCAGAGCGTCAGCATGCACTGCTGAGAAGGTAATGTCGGTTTGTACCGGTTCCCTGCTTCTGGCAAAAGCAGGGCTGCTGGAAGGGGCCAGAGCTACTACGCACCACGAGGTTTTTGACGAACTGGCTGTGCTTGCTCCCAACACTGAAATCGTACGTAATGAACGTTTTGTGGATAACGGTCAAATCATCACATCCGGTGGCATTAGCGCCGGGATTGACATGAGCTTGCATGTCATAGAACAGGTCTATGGCAAAGAAACCGCGCAGAAAACCGCCGCATACATGGAGTATCGGTGCGTATAGTACGGGAAAATCCGGGAAGTGAATTTTCGGCATGATTCAATAGTTTATTTCAAATCAGTTGGCTCGACCCTCCGGTTTGTTCGGTCGCCTTTACAGAAACTGACGGGTCAAAACCTCAAGGTCGTCAGAATCTCTCCCGGTTGGCGCTCTACAGTCACCGCCCGCTGCACGGGATCACAGGAATAGGTGAGATAGCAGAAGGATCGCGGGGTACTCAACACAGCCGGCGTGAGTGCCACCAGGTTTGTGCCCCCTGCATGCCGGGCGGAAGGGGCCAGCAATCCCGGGTGGCCTTCCTCGTGAAGGCGTTCGCCAATCTGCCGGGTGAAACCATAATCGTCGGCCACCAGTCCGGGAAACGCTTTGCCCTTCCCGGCCAGATCGATCAGCAGCGCCCGGCAGCGCACCAGGTAGACCGCCCGTTCCCTGATAATCGTCCCCCGGTTGCCTTCAATCCCGGCCTCTTCCCTTACCATGTGGAAGGCTGTTTCACGGATGGTAGTATCCATTGTGAGCGCCCCATACCAAACACCGTACGAGCCGTTGCCGTAGCGGGTTCTCAGGTATGGTTCATGTTCGAAGGGGTAGCTGATGGAGGTGGTATAGTGGAAGCCCCTTTGCAGAAACCCGGCAGGGATAGCTGACTTGACCTTCATCTCTGCCGCAGCTGCAATAGCGCTCAAGTTCTCGTCACTGTCCGACAGGTCGGAAAACAGATCTTCCGACTCCCGCAGAGATACGATATTGCGGTAGGCATCACCGTCGAAGTCGCGGGTCTTGTCGAAGAGTGCAGGCTTTGCCATCACCGTCCCCGATAGAAATCAAGATAGCGGGCGACGCGGGCGATCCCGATGATCCCCTGCTCCTTCATGACATCCAGCGGGGCAAGATTATCAAAAGCGGCGTTGCGTCGGTTCACCCAGGAATAGCGGATGTCTTCGTTGCGGGGGTACAGAAGGCGGAGCGCCTTATGAATGGCCAGCAGCCACCCGACGCGGTCGTACATGTCACGGGTTGCCGGCAACGCCTCACCCTTGGCGTACTTCGACAGCATGGCCCGGCTTTTAGGGCTGAGACCCAGCAGGTCCAGTTGATCGGATGTGCTCAATCCCCACAGGTGAAACAGCTTGATGACGAGGGTGGCAAGCCCCTTGCGGGAATCGGCTGATTCCAGAACGACTTCATCTATTTTGAGATTTACGTGTGCCATGGGCGTCTATTCTCCTGTGTTTAAAAATAAACTTTATTTGTTTATTTGACAACACTATTTCCAGATACCGCAGAAGCTCTCTCGTGGATGAGGACGCTGATGATTTTAAACCGCTACACTAAGCCGAGGCCAATTTATTGCAGCGCCATCTAACCGAAAATGATATCGCCATAATCAACCGTCAGGTGGGAGAGGCAACACCGGAACAGCTCCGCTATGTGGAGTGCTTTGTCGCCGAGCCGCTCTCGCTTTTTATTCCGGCTGTCGGTCCCTGCCAGTATGCCCTGGCTCGGAACCACACCCATCCGGGCTACTCGTTCATCCTTGCCTTCGACCGTAATACCGGCGTCGTTACCGATGGCCGGACCGTCTATACCGAACCGGGGATGGTCGTGGCAATTGAGCCGGACTCGCCCCATCACGAACTGACTCAGGACGAACCGCCGCGCTATGTGGCAATTATCATCGATCGGGAGTTTTTTGAGGCACAGCTTGCCCAGTACCGGTATCATGATCCGGAGGCGTTCCACTACCGCTCTTTTTTACCTGAGCCCGAACTGATCGTTCTGCTGAGGACGTTCATGAACGAGCACGAGGGCAATCTGCCGGGGCGCGAGATGCTCCTGGCGGCAATGGGAATGCGTATCATTCACTCGCTGATCCGCGCCGCTCTGGGACTGACGTCCCATCCGTCCGCCGTGGTTGTCCGGCTGGAGATTCACCGCGCCATCCAATACCTGCACGATCATTTTTCCGAGCGGCTTACTGTTGCCGATCTGGCCGACGTCGCAGGAATCTCGCCACCCCACTTCAGCCGCCTCTTTCGCCGGGAGACCGGTCACTCCCCACTCGAATACCTGATCAGGATCCGCATCCAACGCAGTCGCATCCTGTTGCGTGCCGGAACCGACACAATCACCAGCGTTGCCCTCAAATGCGGCTTTGCAACGCCATCCCATTTCGCCGATTGCTTTCGCAAACAGTGCGGCGTCTCACCGTCCGAATATCTGAAATATCGGGAATGATCGGATTCACCCCAACAAAGACCGAATTTCGAAAGCGGCCTACATCGCAGTCAGAGTAAACTCCACCATTACAATAATGGGAGGTAGATATGGACAAATACGAAATTTTGGCGATCATCAACAGTAACCCGGCCTTTTTCCTCGCCACGATCGAAGAGGGAGAACCGCGTGTTCGCGGCATGCTTCTCTATCGAGCGGATGAAGAAGGGATACTCTTTCATACCGGGGGTATGAAGGATGTTTACCGGCAAATGCTGGCCAATCCGGCAGTCGAGCTTTGTTTTTTCGATCATCAGAACATGGTTCAGGTTAGGGTGAGGGGTACGGCGAAGCAGATTATGGATCAGCAACTTAAGGAGGAGATCGTCAGCAGCCAAGGTCGGGAATTTCTCAAGCCGATAGTGGAGAGCCATGGATTGGATGTACTGGCGGTATTCCGAGTGGTGGATTGTCAGGCTCTGGTTTGGACCATGGCGACGAACTTCGCCCCGAAGGACCCGGTACGGATCAGCAGTTAGAACGAGATGAATCGGGATTGGGGGAACGTTGTTGATTTGTGGATTAACCGCCGAGTTAGTCAACTAAGCAACAGCGTCTCCCAAGCCCATTTCCATATCAAAGCGTCCTCTTCGTTGGTCAGTCTTCGGCTCCTCAACATACTGTTTGTATGCCTTCGTCGCCTCAATCCTCACCGCCTTGAGTGCATCTCTGATCTGAAATTGGAATAAGCCCCTTGTTGGATATGGTTATCGACCGTTCCGGCCCAGTTCCACGGGGATGCTGCTGATTTATCGCATTCGATTTTTACAAAATGGCCATCCGTGATGGCTCAACCACTCGCTTGCTGATGCCAAGCAATCTCGCAGCCTTCCTTGTGTCCGCCTCTCCCCATTGATTCACTTCTTTGTCTCTGATCAAATGATCAGGTGCTTTTTATGATACATTAGCATATAGTAATCCGCCGAAATATTCGCATTCGTTTCACACCCTCAAGGATTGTGCCTGATGTGATTTTTTTGACACAGGAGAAAAAGATGACCAAGAGCAGAACAAAGCTATTGATCCTGTTGTGTGGAATAGTCATCTCCACCGCAACTTCGCTTTGCCACGCCCAAGAAACCGGGACGTTGTCCGAAGTAAAGCAGACGCGGAAAGAGGTCTCGCCGGTTTTATTTCCGGAAACCATAAACACCACACCCCCGTTACCGGCAGAGGTGAAACCTGTCAAGGACGCCTCGAAAACGGCCTGGTACTGGAAGTTTTTGGGATGGCTTGCAATGGATTACGCGAAATATAATACGGATAAGCAGAGTGATGGACGGCCCAATCCAGTGGGCAATTTCCGGTAAAAGAAGCAAGTGTGCCTGGTTCCCCCTTTCGCTATTGCCGACCAGATTTTTATTGAGGAGACCCCATGTCGATCCGATTCCGTTACATTGTAAAGTTTGCTCTGTTATCAGTTGTGATCGCAGCTGCGGGTTGCTCCTGGCCCAGCGTAAAAATAGGGGATGACAAGTATCTCCTGGCGCCGCCACCGACCAAGGCGGACGACAAGGGATACAACACTCCTGAAAGCACCCGGGAGAAAAAATAAGAGCACGAACTACCGGATACAGACGGGGTCGAGGCGTTAGTTCGGCGCTATTTGGATCTGCGTTATTTCTTTCAAAACTTAAAAAACTCGGCTTAGGAAAGGCTTAAACATGGAAATAACCCTCCATCCCATCGGCATCATTCATTCCCCCTTCGCGACCAAGGAGGAAGCGCCCATCCAGGGAGCCTTTCAGCCGGAGGCGGAGGGAACCGTCGAAGTGTTCGCTGAGTTCGCAGCGAGCCTCAAAGATATCGAGACCTTCACCCACCTGATCCTGATCTACCGCTTCGACCGGGCCGGCGAGGTGATCCTGTCCCGGCCTACCTTTCTCGACGATGAGCCCCATGGCGTGTTTGCCTCCCGCCATCCCTGCCGCCCCAACGGCCTGGGGCTTTCCGTGGTCAGGCTGCTGCGCCGCGAGGGAAATATCCTGCACGCCGGCGGCATAGATGTCCTGGATGGTACGCCGCTGATCGATATCAAACCCTATATCCCCCGCTTTGACAGCTATCCCGAGGCCAACGAGGGATGGTTTGCTGGCAAGGAGGCACGTCAAAAGCCGCCGGGACGGGAATGATAGAGATGAGGGAGAAAGTGTCTGAAATGGCAGACTATGCGAAAAAAGCGGTTTTGCTGGAATTGCTGCGGATTCCCGGTGTGGGGAAGCGCATCTCCGAGGATCTGTGGAACCTCGGTATCCGGTCGATCAGTGATCTGAAGGAGCGGAGCCCGGAGGAACTATACTCCCGATTATGCGACTTTCAGGGAACGCAGGTGGACCGCTGCATGCTCTACGTGTTCCGCTGTGCCGTGTACTTTGCATCCACCAAGCGACATGATCCGGAGCTGTTGAAGTGGTGGAACTGGAAGGAACGATCATAAAAACGAACAGGTAGCTGCTATGAACAATCGAGTGGATCTTGGGAGCCAAGCGTGAGGTCAAAAAGAACAGAGTTGGTTGTCGTTTCAGTGAGATTTATCGTCCTGCTCATCCTGGCCGCCAATATAACCGGCTGCACCTTGCTGCGGAGCAGCGTTGCTGCTCTAAAATCCACCGCGCACTTTGTTCCGATGGGAGCGGACGGGCGTGTCTACTCCGAGCCCGGTGCCGAAGACATTGCTGCCCCAGTCGCTGTTTTTCTGCAGGAAGCCATCGCTACGGTGGAAAGGGAACAGTATCGCCCGTTTGTGAAACCCGTGCAGGTCTATGTCACCAGGGACGAGGAAAGTTTCGCCGATTTTACCGGGATGCCGAAACAGGTGCGGGGCGTCCTCACCGCCAAGCTGTTCCTTTCGGGACGACTCAGGCAGGAGCCGGATCGTATCAACAGGGTGCTGATCCATGAGTTGTCCCATCTGCACCTTGGGCAACAACTGGGCATCTATGGCTATAACGCCAACCTCCCTTCCTGGTTTCAGGAAGGCCTGGCGGTAACCGTCTCGGGGGGCGGCGGAGCGGAGAAGGTGAGCGAGGCTGGGGCAGTCAAGGTCATCCTGGCAGGAAAGGGCTTGAAACCGGAAGCAAGCGGGAGTTTTTTCTTCAAGAAATCTGCCCATTCCTACGGCATCGAACCGCCTCTGTTCTACCGACAAAGCGGGATGTTTGTCGCCTGGCTGAGGCGACTCGATCAGGAACGCTTCCGTTCTTTCCTGCTTGCCATTGAGGATGGCGGAGAGTTCGATGAATCGTTCAACAAGACTTTCGGCCTGAGCCTGGACAAGGCCTGGTTGCGGTTCGTAAGTCAATTGTAGCTGACCAGGCCCACGGCATCCCCTTTCTGAATACCGCCGCCATTCATGTAGAGGCGATCGTCAGGCATTGTCTGGGGGAGTGAAATAAGGAGCTGTCAATGGAAATAAGCTTGAATAGTTTTTAGAATCAAAACCGTTATTCGAGCATAAAGCCGCTCGAAACACGGGCAGGATGCCCATGCTCCTGTGATTTTACCTGTATGGTTGCCAAACAAGAAAGGAGATGCCGATGGAAAAGATGGATTACCAAAAGCAGCTTAAGCACCTGTATGGACCCTCTGCCAAGAAGGTCGGCATTGTCGCGGTTCCGCAAATGAACTTCCTCATGATTGACGGCGAGGGAGATCCAAACACCTCGAAGGCATTCAGTGATGCGATCGAAGCCCTTTATCCGGTTTCCTATACGCTCAAGTTCATGGTCAAAAAAGGCGCGACAGGTATCGACTATGGTGTAATGCCACTCGAAGCTCTCTGGTGGGCTGATGACATGTCCGCATTCAGTACAGGAGACAAGGATGCCTGGAAATGGACCGTGATGATCATGCAACCGGAGTTCATCACGCAAGAAATGGTTGCAGAAGCAACGGATGAAGTGGCAAGGAAGAAGAAACCTGTTTCATTGCCGCTGGTCAGGTTTGAAACATTCAAGGAGGGCAGGGCTGCACAAACAATGCATATTGGACCATTCTCGGAGGAGGGGCCAACAATTGAGAAGGTGCATTTGTTCATAGAGGAAAATGGCAGCCAGCGGGTCGGTAAACACCACGAAATATATTTAAGCGATTTAAGACGAACAGCACCGGAAAAGTGGAAAATTATAGTCAGACAACCGATGTCTTGATGATGAGAAATTCTTTCAATGTGTGAGGTTTGTACTGCTTCCCTGGATATGCAATGGTCGCCTCTTTTTCCGTAACAGTTCCTGAAAGAAAGGCCAACTGGGAATTTATGGCTTGGTTATATGTTTCTGGAATGGCTGTTTGTTCATTATTGGCAGTTGTCTTCACGATGATAATTTTCAGAAGACGATCAAGAACAGCAAAAGGGAATATGTTGATTAGTTGATGATCTATGATCAAAGCCCGATTTCACTATGAGAACCAAGACGAACTAAATCAAGATGATCGTTATCCGGTTTCCGGTAAATCAAGATCAAATCAGGCTTTATGTGACAATCTCTGTGATCCGCCCATTCACCTGAGAGCGGATGATCGAAGTTACGGCGTGGCAATATCTCGTCGGCGGCAAGCAGACGCACTACATCCATCAAGGCGGCATCAAGTGTTTTTCCATGCCGTCCAGATTTTTCCCGTTTGTAGTCGCGCTTGAAGCGGCCGACATATCTAATCTCCCGCATTTAACGTTTCAAGAAGGTTATCTGCGGAGCCAACGGCAACAAGCTCACCACGTCGAGCGGCCTTCATCGCCTCAATAGTTTCTTCATTGGGAACAAGCGGCGCAAAGGGTAGTTTTTTTTCTTTTGCAATGCGCATCATCAGCATGCGGAAAGCATCAGAGGCTGTAAGACCGATAGAAGCGAGCACTGCTTCGGCCTCAATTTTAATATTTCCGTCAATCCTTGCTCGGACAACAGAGTTATGAGTCGCTAACATAATAGTTTCTCCTTTGAGCTACATTGTAGCCCAAAGATTGTAGAGGAACAAGATTATTTCCTCTACGAAAGCGAAGAGATAAATGTCCAACTTGCGGCTCGACCAGACCGCCCGGAAAGGCTGGGCGGGCTGGTCAGCCTTATGGCGCAATGCGAAAAAAATGTAATAGTCCCATGACAAGGACTTCTACTGAGCGGTCAGTACTAATCTATCTGCAAACCGAAAGCAGGATATTTCCAGAATACTAATTATTTACTCGACCACCGACGGACACACCAAAAAGATCTGTCAGGTGCTGCAAAAGGTGATCGAAAAAGAAACGCCTTCTTTTCGGTGAACGTGGTGGCGCGCAAACCGGAGAAAAACCGACAGGAAGCCAATCCCTACCTGCAGAAATTCCTCAAGCGGATCGCCTGGCGCCCCAGGGAGTTGGCGGTCTTTGCCGGCAAGATCGATTATCCGAGTTACCGCTTCTTCGACCGCCTGATGATTCGGCTGATCATGTGGATGACCAAGGGGCCGACCGATCCCAAGTTGGTGACTGAATTCACCGACTGGCAACAGGTGGAGGAGTTCGTGCGGCTGATTTGTAAGATGTAGTGTTTACTGATGATTTTGGGAAATATCGGACATCTGAGAGCCCTTCGAAATCATTGTCCTGGGTCCAGGGTATAGCGAAGTGAATTCGTAAGTTGCATGCCATAAACGTACAAAAGAAAACGGAGGAATTGTGAGGACTTTGACGAAGGTGTGGGCAGCTGTTGCGGTAATGGTTTTCCTATTGGCCGGCTGCGCGGGCATGCCGAAAAAGCCCGACATTACGGTCAGGGGTGATTACAGCTCTACCAAAGAATACATTTCCCGGCTGGCCCGGCAGCAGATGAAGAAGCATGACGTGACCGGCCTTTCCATCGCACTGGTGGACGACCAGAAGGTGGTCTGGGCGGAGGGTTTCGGCTTTGCCGATCAGGCCAACCAGCTGCCGGCCACACCCGAGACGATCTACCGGGTCGGCTCGATCTCCAAGCTCTTTACCGCCACCGCGGTCATGCAGCTGGTCGAGCAGGGCAAAATCGACATCGACCAGCCGCTCAGGACCTATCTGCCCGAGTTCTCCATCAAGAGCCGTTTTGCGGACGCCACTCCCGTAACCCCGCGTACTCTCATGACCCACCACTCGGGACTCCCCTCCGACCTGCAGAAGGGGATGTGGACCAGGCAGCCGGAACCGTTCCGGAACGACGTCACGCTGCTGCGGGACGAATACGCCGCCAATCCTCCCAACTTTGTATTCTCCTACTCCAATGTGGGGGTAACCCTGCTGGGGCATGCTCTCGAAAAGGCGGCCGGCCGCGATTTTGCCGCCCACCTGGATGAGTCGCTGCTGCATCCGCTGGGGATGTCACACTCGTCGTTTTCCCAGGTGCCGGATCACTCGCCGCTGGGCGCCAAGGCCTATCGCAAGGGGGCGGAGGGCGAGGAGTTCCCCTTGCGCGACCTTCCGGCCGGGGGCCTGAACAGCACGGTGCTGGATCTCGCCCGCTTCATGCAGATGGTCTTTGCCGGGGGGCGGGCCGGCGAACGGCAGATCATCCGGCCGGAAACGCTGGCCGAGATGCTGCGCCCCCAGAATGCCGATGTACCCCTCGATCTCAATTTCCGCATCGGGCTGGCCTGGATGTTGAGCGGCCTGGGGGGCATCGACATCCGCAATGCCGGGCCGGTGGCCCACCACTCCGGGGCCACCCTCTATCACCGCAGCCAGCTGATCACGCTTCCCCAGCAGAAACTGGGGGTGGTGGTGCTGACCAATTCCGCCAATGGCGGGGGGGTTGTCAACAAGCTGGCCACCGAATTGCTGAAGCTGGCCCTGGAAGCCAAGACCGGCATAAAGCAGCCCGAACAGGCCAAGACGGCTGCTGGTGAGGGCTCAATGTCCCAGGATGAGTTAAAGGCTTATGAAGGGCGCTACGCCACCATGGCCGGTGTTGTCGGCATCACTAAAAAGTCGGACTATCTGCGGGCCGAGGTGATGGGTACCTCGTTGCGCCTGGTACCGCGCCCCGACGGCCTGCTGGGGCTCCGCTACAGTCTGCTGGGCATTTTCCCCGTCAGTCTGGGTGAGCTGAACCGGCTTGGCCTCTCGCGGGCCACACTGGCGGGGCGCGAGATCGTGAAGGCCAATATGAACGGGCAGGAACTGCTGGTCGGGGAACGGATAAACTCGCTGCCGATTCCGGAGGCATGGCAGAAGCGTGTGGGGGAATACGAGATCGTCAATGCCGGGGATGACGCCATTCTGATCGACAGGGTCCGTGTTTACCAGGAAAACGGTTTGCTGCTGGTGGAATATGGCATGCCGCTCTTTACCGACCGAAGGCTGAACTTCGCCCTCGCGCCGCTCTCCGACAGTGAAGTACTGATCTGCGGGCTGGGACGCGGCATGGGCGAGACGATCCGGGCGGTTAAGGTTAACGGCGAGGAGCTGTTCCGGTTTTCCGGCTACCTGTTCAGGAAAAAGCAAAAATAGGCAGTTGCGGAAATTAATGTTGCTACCACAGGTTGGCTGCCACCGGTGACTTGGCGCGCTCCTCCAGCCGGATTGCGTTGCTCTTGCATACCGCGCGGCAGATGCCGCAGCCGTAGCAATAGCTCTGGTCCACCATGCGTCCGGTTGGGTTGGAATCTAAAGCATCGGTGCGGATGTCGTTAGTCTCTGATATCAAATGCCAACTACCAGCAGCTGACAAATATGTTGGCTCTTGAAATACATCATCATGTCCCGACTTGCACTACAAACGTGATTGCATTATAATCTTACCAGTAAGAATAAACGGCTATCAGGAGTCATATCATGGCAAATTTAGCGACAGCAAGAATGTCATCCAAAGGGCAGATCGTTATCCCGGAGGATATCCGCAAGCGTCTTAAATTAAAAACGGGCTCACAATTTGTGGTCTTAGGCGAGGACGATGTTGTTATTCTCAAGGCAATATCTCCACCGTCATTGGATGAGTTTGACGCAATAATCGCCAAGGCTCGCGAACAAGGCAAAAGTGCAGGACTGAAGCCGTCCGATATAAAAGCCGCCATCACCAAGGTGCGGAAGCAGAAATGAGGGTCACCCTCGCCCCCAAATCCGCGATATATTAAACGGCTGTCCGGATACATAAATAAACCGACTTCGAAAGCGAGATATGGCCAAAATACTTATCATCTATTCAACCACCGACGGTCACACCCAAAAGATCTGCAGTCGGCTGCAGGACGTGACCGAACGGATGGGACATCGGGTTACGCTTTG
>JACMKN010000089.1 GCA_014380135.1 Deltaproteobacteria bacterium | reverse complement strand
CGCTCACTGTCGGCCGCCATCGACCCGTTGAATGATCTGCGCGAACTGATTGCAGTGGGGATTGTCGAGACCCCCCCCTTTTCGCTGCGCGAGGGGGGCATCATCGCCGCCGGTTACAATGCCGAGCTGGACGAACTGCGTTCGATCAGCAGTGAAGGCAAGGGTTTTATCGCCCGACTGGAGGCCCAGGAACGGGCCCGCACCGGCATCTCGACCCTCAAGATCCGCTACAACCGCGTCTTCGGCTATTCGATCGAGATTACCAAGAGCAATCTGGGAGCCGTGCCGGAGGATTACATCCGCCGCCAGACCCTGGCCAACGCCGAGCGCTATATCACCGAAGAACTGAAGAGCTACGAGGAAAAGGTGCTGGGGGCCGAGGATCGTATCTGCGACCTGGAGTATGCGCTGTTTCAGGAGATTCGCGAACGGACCGCCGCTCAGGCCGCCCGCATCGCCCGCAGCGGCGATGGCCTGGCAAGTCTGGATGTGCTGATGTCGCTGGCGACCGTGGCCGGGGAGCGCAACTACTGCAAGCCGGCCGTGGACGAATCCGACGTGATAAATATCAGCGAGGGGCGTCATCCGGTCATAGAAGCGATGAAGCTGGGGGAGCGTTTTGTTCCCAACGATACGCTGCTGGATGGCGACAACAATCAGCTGCTGATGATCACCGGCCCCAACATGGCCGGCAAATCGACCTATATGCGCCAAGTGGCGTTGATCTGCCTGATGGCCCAGGCCGGCAGCTTCGTTCCGGCCAGCGCGGCCCGCATCGGCATCGCCGACCGCATCTTTACCCGAGTCGGGGCCGGCGACAACCTGGCCCGCGGACAGTCAACCTTCATGCTGGAGATGATGGAGGCGGCCGGCATCCTGCGCAACGCAACCCCCCGGAGCCTGATCGTGATGGACGAAATCGGCCGCGGCACCTCGACCTTTGACGGGGTCTCGATCGCCTGGGCGGTGGCCGAGTACATACATGACACCCCCTCCTGCCGCTCCCGGACGCTCTTTGCGACCCATTACCACGAACTGACCGAACTGGCCACGACCCGCGAGCGGATCAAGAACTACACCGTGGCGGTACGCGAATGGAATGACCAGGTTATCTTCCTGCGCACGATCATCCCGGGCGGGGCGTCCCACTCCTACGGCATCCAGGTGGCCCGTCTGGCGGGCATGCCGTCCGACGTTGTCGAACGCGCCAAGGAGATCCTGCAGAACCTGGAAAACGGCGAATTCGAGGAGGGCGCCCCGCGCCTGGCCAAGAGTCGCAAGAGCCCGCCAAAACAGGATCTGCGGCAGTTCTCGCTGTTCGAGGCCAGTGAAGATTTGCTGCGTCAGCGCCTGAAAAAACTGAACATTGCTGCCCTGACTCCGCTGGAGGCGCTTAATCTGCTGGATGAATTGAAGCGGATGGTGTGATGCAACCTGCAATGACGACCAAAATACAGCAAAAGACGCCGGTCTGGCTGCTCTGCCTGATATTTGCCTACCTGGCCATTCTGGCTGCACTGACGGTCATGAACCGCTTGGGAGCGGACCGTTGGTGGTTTGGTGCCTTGAATCTCTACCTGCCCCAGGTGGTGTGGGCGCTTCCCGGTATACTGCTGGTGCCTCTCTCTGTTAAGTCGGCCCGGCGGTGGGTCTGGCTGCCCTTGTTGGGTATCGTCTGGGTAGTGGGGTCGCTGATGGGATTCTGCTGGCCTTTGTCTGTGAAGCAGGAATTGCCGGGCGGCCTGCCGCTGCGGGTCATGACCTGGAACGTCAAGTACGGCACCCATGATAAATTGGCACACCAGGCGATCATGTACGATATTGACCGGAACAACCCCGCCGTAGTCCTGCTTCAGGATGCCGGGGGTGTGCTGAATGGTTCGCTTGGGAATTATTTCAGCAAATGGAATGTCCGTTCCTACGGGCAATACATCGTTGCCAGCCGGCTGCCCCTGGGAGAGTTGCAGGTTCGCCGATTATCCTCTCAGGGAGATACGTGTTTGCGGACTCAGTTACAGATCGGCGGAAGGACGGTCACCCTGTATAACGTCCATTTGGAGAGTCCGCGCATGGGCCTCAACGCTTTACGGGTGGTCAGGAAGAAACCGCGCTATCTGCCGGGGGCCATCCAGCATCTTGAAAACAATGTGGAGGAACGCTTTACCCAGGTAAAGGCCTTGCGCGAGTATATCCGCCAGGAGCGGGGCCCGGTTATCGTTGCCGGCGATCTGAATTCGCCGGACGACTCACGGGTCTGTGCAACCCTCCGGTCTGCCGGTCTTCACGATGCTTTTGCCGAAGGAGGAAAGGGCTACGGCTATACCTACGGCCACTTTCTGCTGCAGCACAGGCTGCCGGCTTTCGACTTTTCCTGGATGAGGATCGATCACATCATGATGAGTTCGCAGTTTCAGTCCCGGCGCTGCTGGACCGGCACCGGCAAGGCCTCCGATCATCGCCCGGTAATCGCCGATCTGGTTTTGGGGCATAATTAGCAAGAGGCATAGAACGCAGATTTCCGGAGGAGTTAAAAAATACGGCAAAAGTTGAAAAAACCGGATATTTCTGCTATAAAGGCAGGCTCCTTTTTCACACATTAAATGGCTGACACAAAAAAGCGACCACCATGAATCGATACTTTCACATACTTATCTGTCTCCTGATTGCCAGTCTGCTGTTCCCATTGCCTACTCTCGCTGCCAAGAAGAAAAAGGCCGTTTTCAGCGGGCAGAGCTCGAACTCCATCCGTCCGTCGGCGACCCTGAACGAGATGAAGCATTGGTCCAATCCGGATTATACGAGAATATCACTGGAATTGGATCGGGATGTTACCTGGGAAACCCATGAACTGGGCCGGGGGAATATCGGCAAGCCGGGCCGTGTCTATATCGATCTGAATCGCACCAGACTCGGCAAAGGGGTCCGGGATATCACGATCGGCGACGGTCTGCTGAAAGGGGCGCGGGTCGGTCAGTATAGAAACGATGTGGTCAGGGTGGTGCTGGATACCGAAAATATCAAGGACATCAAGGTATTCCCGCTTTCGGAACCGGCGCGTCTGATAATAGATGTGCGGGGTGAGCGGCGTACCGAAATATCCCGTCTGGAAGAGTCGATCAGCATCATGCCGGAAAAGCTGGTGGTGCCGGTGCTGGAGGACCAGCTGCCGGTCGTGGAGAAAAAAGCCAAGCCTTCCAAGAGGCCAGCCATCTCCAAGATTCGTCGTGTAGTGGTTGATCCTGGACATGGCGGACACGATCCGGGAGCGGTCGGCCCCAGCGGTCTCCAGGAAAAAGACGTTGTGTTGGCGATCGGTCTCAAGCTGAGGGCGCTGTTGAAGGAAGAGCTGGGGCTGGATGTGGTCATGACCCGTTCGACCGACGTTTTCATACCGCTGGAAGAGCGCACCGCGATTGCCAACAAGGTCAATGCGGATCTGTTCCTGTCGGTGCATGCCAATGCCGCTCCCAACCGTTCGGCCTCCGGCATCGAAACCTATTACCTGAATCTGGCCAAGACCGAAAAGGTGGCCCAGCTGGCGGCCAAGGAGAACGGCACCTCACTGGAAAAGGTCAGTGTGCTGCAGGCGATCCTGTTCGATCTGATGGCCAACTACAAGCTGAACGATTCCGCTCACCTGGCTGATGAAGTTCAAAAGTCGCTGCACAAAAAGGTTCGCGCCCGTTACAGCGACGTCAAAAACCTGGGTGTCAAACAGGGTCCCTTTTACGTCCTGGTGGGCGCCACGATGCCCAGCATCCTCGTCGAAACAGCCTTCCTCTCCAACGCACAGGAAGAATCCCGCCTGAAAGAAACCTCTTACCAGGAAATGGCCGCCGAAGGCATCCTGGAAGGGGTCCGCAGCTATATCGTCAGTTTGAAGTAAATAAAATTATCTTTTGGTGAGTGCTTCAACTATTGTCAGCCGTTCGGCTGTCTCTTCGATTTCCGTCCTGGAGAGGTAGAGGGAGTTGACCGCCACCAGCAGCGGGTTCAACTTGTCGAGGTCGATAACGCTCGCTCCGCTGATCGCTTCCGCATCGTTCAGGTTAAGCGGGCAGCAGTCGCTCTTGTGGAGGTTGTCTTCGGTGTAGATGATCGGCAGGCCATGGGTGCGGCAGATGATTGGTCGTGCCCGGTACAGCAGGCAGCGGTGGTGTGACAGCAGCGGACAGCGCTCACTGGAGGCTGGCTCGCTGACATGCCGGAGGATATCTTGCGCCTCCTGCTCCGGCAATTCGTCCAAGGCTGCCCGCAAGGCTGCCGCTTCCACCGGAAAGAGGGTTATGGCGGTGCAGCACGAACTGCAGCCCTCGGAACAGATGATCTGTTCTCCCAGTGACGCCTGTATGGCGCCACAGAGGGCATCAATCCTGTCTACCAGTCTTCTATAGTTATAAAGCAGATTGGACATGTCCGAGATGTATCACACCCTGCAAAAAAATTAAAGTTCAATACTGTTCTGATAAACAATTTACGCCTGAAATATCAGCATATCTGCCCTGTCTGTATTTTCTCCCGCTTGATTGTAATCAATGAAAATGATACAAAGTCGGGATGAATAATGCCGTGTCACATCCCCAGCTTCCTCCTCCACTAAAGCTGCTTCAGCAGGTATTGCCGGGCGAGCTTTATCTGCTGGCTTCCAGATCCCACATCATGCAGGCAATCAACAAATGTGACGTGAACCTGGTCGTGCAGGCCGAATGGGACCTCCCCGATAAAACCATTTTGACCCTGACCTGCACGGATGGCGCGAGTGTGACGATAAGTGAATATGGCCGGATCTCCATATATTGCGACTGTCAGCATTGGGTTCCTGACTCGCAATGTTCGCACAGCGTAATAATCTGGATTCAGCTTAAACGCCTGCTGTCGCCGGGCTCGTTTCCACATGTAAAAATCAGCATCCAGGTGCTGAAGGATCTGGCCGACCTGATCGGCATTCCAGAACTGGCACCGGTTGAAGAGATAAAGAATGCCCATGATCCGCGCCTGTCATACCTGATGAGCAAGTATGGCCTGACCTATGCCGACAACCTGCTCCCGACTGAAAAATCTCGTCAGAGCGGAATCCCGCTGGACAAAAAGCTGATCCGTCTTGTGCTGGAAGACAGTAACGGCAGGCTGCGTGGTTCCATCAGGCATGGCTCGCAAGAGATCCAGCGCTGGACAGCCGGAGTCCCCTCCGATATTGCCGGATGCCTGCAGCGCCTGCCCTTTTACGAGTCAAAAATCCAGTACCTTTCCACTTTCATATCGTTGACCGCAGGCG
>JACMKN010000008.1 GCA_014380135.1 Deltaproteobacteria bacterium | reverse complement strand
TGAAGGAATCAACCATGCCGGGCATCTGAACAAGGACATGGTTGTCATTCTGAACGATAATGAGATGTCGATTGCCGAGAATGTGGGCGCCATCTCCAACTTTCTTTCCCGCACCGCCTCCAGCGAGTTTGTCCTGCGTTTCAAAAAAAATACCGAATCGTTTCTGAAACGCCTGGATATGGGCAACAGCGTTCTGCAGGTGGCCCGCAAGCTGGAAGAATCCTTCAAAGGTTTTTTCACGCCTGGCATGCTCTTCGAGGCCTTCGGTTTCGACTATATCGGTCCGATCGACGGACATGATCTGCCCAAGCTGATCGAGACCCTCGAAAACGTGAAAAGATTTGATGACGCCGTCCTGATTCATGTTCTGACCAAAAAAGGCAAAGGCTACCAGCCGGCCGAGGATAACCCGTCGCTGTTCCACGGGGTGGGACCGTTTGATATCAAGAGCGGCAAGGTACTGAAGGGCAAGGGGGGGGCGGCCTCCTACACAGCCGTATTTGGAGCGGCGCTCTGCAAGCTGGCCGCCGAGGATGAGCGGATTACCGCCATCACAGCCGCCATGCCGGACGGCACCGGTCTGACCTGTTTTGCCAAGGATTTTCCGGAGCGCTTCTTCGATGTGGGTATTGCCGAACAGCATGGCGTAACGTTTGCCGCCGGCCTGGCCGCCGAGGGATACCGCCCGGTGTTTGCGGTTTACTCAAGCTTTCTGCAGCGGGCCTACGACCAGGTTTTTCACGACGTCTGCCTGCAGAATCTGCCGGTAACCTTTGCGCTTGACCGGTGCGGCGTGGTCGGGAACGATGGGCCGACCCATCACGGTGCCTTCGACCTCTCCTATCTGCGCCACCTGCCCAACCTGACCCTGATGTCCCCCAAGGACGAGAACGAATTGCAGCACATGCTGGCAACCGCCATCAACCTGGGGAGCCCGGCCGCCGTACGCTATCCGCGCGGCAACGGTTACGGAGTGGCGCTGGATCAGACTCTGGTTCCGATTCAGGTCGGCCGCGCCGAAGTGCTGCGCGAGGGAAGTGATGCCGCCATTCTGGCGCTGGGTACCATGGTTCGTCCGGCCCTGGAGGTTGCCCAACTTTTGGAAATGGAGAGCGGCATCTCGCTGTCGGTCATCAACGCCCGTTTCATCAAGCCGCTGGATGATGAGTTGATCCTGAAACTGGCGCAGAAGCACGGCTGTCTGATAACGATCGAGGAGAATGCCTTGCAGGGCGGTTTCGGCACGGCGGTGCTGGAACTGCTTGAGGAGCGGGGCCTGGCCGATGTACGGGTTCTGAGGCTGGGCTACCCCGACAGCTACATCCCGCAGGCGGAACAGCACGAACTGCGTGAAATGCTCGGGCTTGATAGCGCGGGAATCGCCGCTTCGATCCGCAATATGCTTGTAAAACCATGATCTCTGTCAGGACTAAAACAGCCGTGTCGGTTTTGATCTGCTCCGAAAGATGCAAGCTGGTCCGACGCGTGATCGTCATGCTGTACACCGCCGGTCTGATCGCCGCTGCAGCGGGCGCCGAAGCGATCGACAGTGACCCGGTCATCCATAGCGGCTATGGCCGCGAATTGATATTGCGCGGTGAATTCGAAAAAGGCATCGAACAGCTGCGTCGGGCCTACCTGCTCTTTCCACTCAATCCAACCTTCAAGCACAATCTGGCCGAAGGGTACGCGGCCCATGGTCACCAGTTCTTCAAACAGAAACGTTATGAGCAGGCCGACGAAAATTTCATCAAGGCTCTGGAACTGTACCCGGAAGAGCCGACCTATGCCCTGCTGCGCGGCATCTGCAACTACCACCTCAAAAAATATGATATTGCCCGTTACGAATTGGAGCGGGCCCGACTTCTCAAGAGTGATTCGCCCGAGGTGCTCTATTACCTGGGGCTGGTGCAGTATGAGACCGGAAATCGTATTCAGGCGCTGGAGCTGTGGGAACTGGCGCTGAAACTCTCCCCCGGCCGCAAGGAAATTATCGAGCTGCTTGCCAAATCCCGCAAGGAAACTGCCGTCGAATCCAGCATGGATCGCGGCCACAGTTCACGTTTTGACCTTACCTATGACCCCGGCGTTGATACCGGCTTTGCCCTGGCAATCCTGGACGTGCTCGAATCGGCCGCCAACCAGGTCGGCGCAGAGCTGGGACATTTCCCGGAGGCCCGTGTGCCGGTCGGCATCTACAGGCGGGACGACTTCAAGACCGTTACCGATTCACCGGACTGGGCCGGTGGCTATTATGACGGCACAATCCGCCTTCCGTTCGGGTCTCTCAAAGAGATCACTCCCGTCATGCGAGGAGTTCTCTTTCACGAGTACGCCCATGTCGTCATCTTCGATCTGACCCGCGGCAACTGCCCGCTCTGGTTTAATGAAGGTATCGCCGAGATGTTCGCTCGCATGCAGTACAACCGCCCGATGCCCGAGTTCGGGCGGGCTGCCCGCAATAAAACATTTGCTGATTTCCGCAAGCTGGAAAGCGGCTTCAGCTCCCTTTCGACGGCGGATGCCGGCTTGGCCTACCAGCAGAGTTATGCCCTGGTCAATCATATGGTGACGACCTACGGCTGGCATCGCATAAAGCAGATCCTTTCGGCACTGGGCAAGGGGATGGCATTTGACGAGGCGCTTGCAGCGAGCCTCAAGGATTTCAACCTGAACTACGACGGCGTTGTTGCCGAATGGCGTGAGTCGCTTGAACGGGAAATGTCGGGGCAGTAAATAATGTCTTGCCAAATATGTTTTGTGTATGCTATAAAACTTGTCTTTCGTCGGTGAGTAGCGCAGCCTGGTAGCGCACCTGCCTTGGGAGCAGGGGGTCGCTGGTTCGATTCCAGTCTCACCGACCAGATTTTTCAGGGGTTACGTCATTTGACGAAACCCCTTTTTATTTGTGAAAGCGCATTTGAAATCCGCTGATGAAATAATTCTTGACAGCGCAAATCAATGGGTTTATCTATAGCTTTAATAGATATGATATCAAAGAAAACATTATACGCCTTCCGGGCGCTCATTCATCTTGCCGGGGTTCCCAGCCATCAGCCGGTTCTGATTGCCGACCTGGCAAGGGAAGAGAATATTCCCAAGAAGTTTCTGGAATTCATCCTGCTGTCCCTGCGTAAGGGTGGTCTTCTGAACAGCCGGGTGGGGAAAGGCGGTGGCTACTCGCTGTCAATGCCCGCCGGCAAAATTACGATCGGGGCCATAATCAGGATACTGGAAGGGGATCTGGCTCCGGTTCAGTGTCTGAGTACCACCAACTATGCCCGCTGCGAGGAGTGTCAGGACGAGGCCACCTGCGGAATCCGGCTGACGATGTCGGATGTGAATATTGCCCTCTCGAATGTACTGGAGAGTCTGACACTGGCGGATATGATCGAAAGAAGCGCAGCGGCGCGCATCAAGCTTCAGAATGTTGTTGATTTCAGTATCTGATTTACCACGAATTTCCATAAATGTTGTTAGTTGCCGTTTTTACCCACACTGGCCAAATGGCTGCAGGCCGAGGATCTGATCCTTGGCCTTTTTTATTAATATGCGGGCAGCATATCCGCATCGTTCAAACATGCTTACATCAACAGGAAATAATAACATGGTGCAGATAATTGAATCACTCTTCCCCGAGGAGTTGGACATCCCCGGTCAGTTTTTTATCCGGCAGCTGATCCGGCAGGACTATTACCTGATCAATGGCGAGCTGCGGCACTGGGACGGCCCTCTGCAGGATGTGCTCTCGCCGGTCTATGTTCGAAATGGAACTGAAAGCGTCCGAAAGCGGATCGGCAGCGCGCCCCTGCTTGACGAGCAGGCCGCCTTGGAAACGCTGGATGTGGCGGTGAAGGCTTACGACAACGGCCGGGGAACCTGGCCGACCATGTCGGTTGGAGAGCGGATTCAATGCGTGCAGCGTTTTGCAGGCAGCGTGCGTGAGAAGCGCGATCAGGTTGTCAGGTTGCTGATGTGGGAAATCGGAAAATCGTTCAAGGAGGCCACCGCCGAGTTCGAGCGGGCGCTGGACTATATCCGCGACACTCTGGACGCGCTGAAGGAGCTTGACCGGCAATCGTCGCGCTTTGTCATCCAGCAGGGGATCATCGGCCAGATCCGCCGGGCGCCACTGGGGGTGGTGCTCTGCATGGGACCCTACAACTTCCCGCTTTACGAAACCTTCACGACCCTGATTCCGGCGCTGGTCATGGGCAATACCATTCTGCTCAAGCCTCCCCGCTTCGGGATTCTGCTGTTCCAGCCGCTGCTGGAGGCCTTCCGCGACACTTTCCCGCCGGGTGTGATCACGACGGTCTACGGCGACGGCCAAACGGTCACTCCTCCGCTGCTGGCCTCGGGAAAGGTGGACGTGCTCGGCTTCATCGGCACCCATCGGGTGGCCGACGCGCTACGCGCCATTCATCCCCGTCCCCATCGACTGCGCTGCGTGCTCGGTCTGGATGCGAAGAATCCGGCCATCATCCTGCCGGATGCCGACCTGGATCTGGCGGTGGACGAGTGCCTCCGGGGCAGCCTGACCTACAATGGTCAGCGCTGCACCGCGCTGAAGATCATGTTTGTGCACCGCACGGTGGCGGATGCCTTTGTCAAACGCATGTCCGAAGGGATCCGGGCCCTGAAGTGCGGCATGCCCTGGGATGAAGCGGTGACCATCACGCCGCTCCCGGAGCCCGAGAAACCGGCCTATCTGACGGAGTTGGTCCAGGATGCCGTCAGCCAGGGTGCCCGAGTCGTAAATCAGGGCGGCGGCTCGGTCAGCGGATCCCTGTTCTACCCGGCGCTGCTCTATCCGGTGTCAGCGGGTATGCGTGTGCATAACGAGGAACAGTTCGGGCCGGTTATTCCGGTTGTACCCTTCGATGAAATCAGTGAAGCAATTGACTATGTGGTGGCTTCCCCCTACGGTCAGCAGGCCAGTATCTTCGGGCGTGACAGTGATCTGCTGGCCCAGCTGGTGGATGCATTGGTTAACCAGGTCTGCCGGATCAACATCAACAGCCAATGCCAGCGCAGCCCGGACAGTTTTCCCTTCAACGGCCGCAAAAATTCCGCCGAAGGAACCCAGTCCGTGGCCGATGCCCTGCGGATATTCTCGATCCGCATCGTGGTGGCGGCCCGTGAGAGCGAGGCCAACCGGGAGATTATCAGCAACATCGTCCAGGGACGAAAATCCCATTTTCTCTCGACCGATTTCATGCTGTGATGATTTCAAATAATTTAAAGCCGTTGCAGTCAAAGAACTTACTTTTCAGGAGTAGCGATGTCTAATACCATATGCCTGCCGGATACACAAATGACAACCCTTGCCAACGGCATCCGGGTGGTGACTCAGAGCGTGGCTGCCATGCAGAGCGCCGCCATCGGGATCAGGATCGACAGCAGCACGAGAAACGAGGCCGCCGATCTGGGCGGAGCATCGCATTTTATCGAGCACCTGCTGTTCAAGGGCACCGGAAAGCGCAGTGCGGACCGGATCATGGAGGAATTTGATGCACTTGGCGCCCGGGCGAACGCCTACACGAGCCAGGAAGAGGTATTCTATTATGCCACGTCGCTGGCCTCTGCCATTCCCGCGACCTTCGAGATCCTGGCCGACCTGTTCGTAAACTCGACACTGCCGCTGGCGGAGGTCGAAAAGGAGCGGGGTGTCGTGTTGCAGGAAATTTCAATGAACCAGGATAATCCGGGGCGCTTTGTCTATCAGCAGTTTCACAGAGGCTTCTGGAAGTCCCATCCGCTTGGCTTGCCGGTGTTGGGTACGGCCGAGTCGATCAGAGCGATTGCGCGTGACCGCCTGATGGAGCACAAGCTTTCGCATTACATCGCCAACGCCACCATAGTCGCCGCGGCCGGCAATGTGGAGCATGGCCGGATCGTAGAGCTGGCGGAGCGGCTGTTGTGCCGATTGCCGGAGGGCCAGCTGTCGGAAAACAAGCCGGAGCCCGGCTGGAGACCGGCTGTCGCGGAGAATGCTCACTACCGGCGTCCCATGGAGCAGACCCAGTTCTTTATGGGCTATCCGACCCCGCCCGCCGGCAGCAAGCATCGTTATACCCTGGCCGTGTTCAATCAGATCCTCGGTTGCGGCATGAGTTCCAGGCTGTTCCGCGAGGTCCGTGAGCGCCGCAGTCTGGCCTATTCAGTCTATTCCAGCATGTCATCCTATACCGATTCCGGCGGCATCCTGATCTTTGCGGGAACCAACCCGGAGCGGGCACAGGAAGCCGTTGATGTCTGTCATGCCGAAATGATGCGCTTCTGCGGAGAGAAGGTCAGTGACGAGACGCTGAACTCTGCCAAGGAGCAGATGCGCAGCAAGCTTTTGATGGCCCTTGATGACTGTGATACTCAGGTCCGACGACTGTCCAATACCACCTCCCTATTGGGCGCGCCGGAGCCGATCGGAATTTCACTGGAGGGGGTGGCGGCGGTCACAGCCGATGAATTACGCAGCATGGCGGAGGAACTGTTCGCCGATGTTTCGCCGCGGGTGGAATCGGTTGGGCCTGGAGACGGTCCCGGTCTGCCGCGCTAACATTTTGATGTTGTAAGACAAGCCTCCCTTCCGGGATGACTGGAACGGGGTTTTTATTATTTATCAGGATTATATTTTCATTAATTTAATTATTGACGATGTCGGCATTAGAATGTTATGTACTTGATGTTTAAGCGATTTATGTGGAAATTTTCTATAGGAATTGCATGTAAGGCATTGAATTGATTGTAGCAGGCCGGGGGGATTAATGTTGCAGGTGCCCAAAGCAATTCTTGACTCAATCGAAGCAACCTGCTTGCCATCGATGCCGCAGGTATTGTTACGGTTTCTGCGCTTGTCTTTCGATGAAAACACCTCAATGGCCGAACTTGCGACTCTTGTGGGCCAGGATCCGGCTCTGAGTGCGCGGATTTTGACCGTCGCCAACTCACCGGCTCTGTGTCGCGGAGCAAAAACCGGAAATCTGCTTCAATGCCTTGTCAACCTCGGTATCCGACTTGCGAGAACCTTAGCCGCCTGCCTCGTTGTCCAAAAAGCATTTTCAGCAGCTGAAGATAGTCATAACTATGACTTGACAGGCTTCTGGGGACATTCCCTGAGGGTGGCCGAGGTCGCTCGTGCCATCTCCAATGAGGTTGGTTATCATGACCCGGAAGAGGTCTATCTGTCCGGTCTCTTGCACGATATCGGTCAGTTGCTGCTGCTGGGTAGTGTGGGAGAGAGCTACGTCCCCATGCTCGTATTATGTCGGGATGAATACGATCTTCGGGATGTGGAAAAGCAGAGGCTGGGTACGGACCATGCCGCTGTCGGCGCATGGCTGGTGGATCAATGGAAACTCTCGTCCTTCATGTCGGATTCGATTCTGTTCCACCATGCACCCGCTGAAGAAATTGTTGCCGCCGATGCCTTAAGCCGGATCGTTTGGGCCGCCCATGTGATCTGCTATCGCCACAGGCAACCTGATCCGGATCTGGATGAGCGGCTTCCCGATCTGGCGGCGGTTAGTCTGATGACCGGAATCGATCTGTCCAGGATTTCTGCAATATATACCCACTGTTCCGAGCGCGTTGTTTCGGTCGCAGCTGCACTGGGTATTACCGAAAATGCCGACGCAAAAACCCTGCCCCATACCTCCACGATACCTCTGGTCAACTTGAGTCCAAAACATTACTACACCATAGCTGACACACTGATCGAAGAAGCGGTACGCGACATGGCCCTGATGCAGCCATTGCAGCAGGACCTTGCTTCGCTGGGCAGCGAAGCCGAAATACTTCTGGCGGTGCGTGAATCGGCCCGAATATTGTTCGGAGTGGGGCAGCTGGTCTTTCTGTTGGTCAACCCGGAAAAGTCTGCTCTTTCCGGTGCGAACGTTTCCTGTCAGCCGGAGTTGCTGCAGCGGCTTGAAATTCCGCTCGATTCCAAACATAGCCTGGCAGCAACCGTTGCTCTGGAAAACAGACCGCGCTCCACCTTCGAGCCGGAACACCCCGCCTCCATCTCACTGGTGGATGTCCAGATTTCCCGTGTGCTTGGGTGTGAAGGCCTCCTGTATGTCCCCTTGCACGGTCGCCGGCGAAACATCGGTGTCATGGCTTATGGTGTCAGCGCTGCGCAAGCGCTCCGCCTCCGGCAGCGTCTCAAATGGATAACGAGCTTTGCAAGCATGGCCGCGATCAGCATCGAGAACTGGCGCGACATGAGGGACCGTGAACTCAATCTCGAATCCACGCTGACCAGGCAGTTTGAGCAGCATGCCCGCAAGGTGATTCACGAAGCGGGCAACCCCCTCAGTATAATCAAAAACTATCTGGCGGTCGTAAACCAGAAACTGCCGGATGACAATGCCATGATTCAGGAGCTGGAAATTCTCGGGGAAGAGATCGATCGTGTTTCGCTGATCATGCGGCGCATGAGCAATCTTGCGGAGGCATTACCGGAGGCAGGCGCCCTGGATGTCAACAATGTTATTGAAAACATGCTGGTGCTCTACGGTGATTCCCTTTTCAGCAGTCGCGACATCACAATTGAAAAGAAGCTTGATCACGGACTGGCATTCGTTAATTTTGAACGCGACAGTTTCAAACAGATCCTTCTGAACCTTTGGAATAATGCGGCCGAAGCCATGTCAAACGGTGGCAGTCTGGTGATTGCCACCCAGGCCGACATCAATCAGAATGGCCGGACCTATATTGAAGTCCGTGTGAGCGATACCGGTCCGGGCTTGCCGCCGGACGTCATGCACAGTCTTTTCCAGCCGCTTGATCCGAATCGGCGCCCCGGCCACTCCGGAGTCGGCCTGTCTGTCGTGGCAGCGTTGGTGGAGCGGCTGGACGGACGTATAACCTGTCAGAGTAAAGCAGGCTTGGGAACCAGTTTTTCAATTTTACTGCCGCAGACCAGGAAGGAAGCAGCATGAGCGAGGCAGAACAGGAAAGCGTAAATACATTTTCAGATTCACTCGACCAATCCCAAAGTATCCTGATTGTAGACGACGAAAGCCGGATACGTTCGAGTCTGCGGATTCTGCTGGGTGGAACCGGGCGTGAAATTCAGGAATGTGAAACCGGCCTCGACGCGATTGCAAAACTCAAGTCCCAGGATGTGGACCTGGTCCTGCTCGATATAAATCTGCCGGACATTTCCGGCCTGGAAGTTCTGGAGTGGATAGCAAACAACAAGATTTCAACCAGCGTCATATTTGTCAGTGCCGATGACAGCATTGACTCCGCCATTCTTGCCCTGCGTTACGGCGCCATCGAGTTTGTTCGCAAGCCTTTGAATCTGGAGGAAATACGGCGCAAGGTCGAGAACGCCCTTTACCGTCGCCGCATGGAGCGCAGTTATGCGCTGATGACAGCGCGTATGCAGCAATCGGAACAGCTGCACCGATTCCTGGTGGAAAATTCTCCCGATCTGATCTACACCCTTGATGACAGCGGCCGCTTCATGTTTATCAACAGCCGGGTTGAGTCGCTGCTGGGTTATTCGCGGGAAGAGCTGATCGGCAAAAAATATTGTACAATTGTCCATGATGAAGATGTCGAGAAGGCCCACTATGCTTTCAATGAACGCCGTGTTGACAGCCGTGCCACAGCCAACCTGGAAGTTCGCCTGAAGTGCAGGAACGATCATTTCCGCTATTTTGACAGTCATTACATCGTGGCGATGATGAATGCCACCGGCATTTATGGCGAAAAACAGGCTGGTTCTGTTTCCGCGGCCAAATGCTTCATGGGTACCTACGGTGTGGCCCGCGATATTACCGAGCGCAAGATTGCCGAAGAGACCATCTCTTTCCAGGCACTTCACGACCAGCTCACCCATCTGCCCAATCAGAGGCTGTTCAAAGACCGGCTGGAAATGGCGCTGGCTCTTTCGAAACGTCACGGCGGGGTGGTTGGGGTGATGTTTATCGACCTGGATCGGTTCAAGCTGGTGAATGACACCTACGGGCATGCCGAAGGCGATGAACTGTTGAAAAAGGTTGCCCATCGCCTTCAGCATTGCATGCGGGCCGGCGACACACTGGCCCGCAAGGGGGGCGACGAGTTTACCGTGCTGCTGCCGGATCTGCTTAAAGCCGAAGATGCCAGCATCATAGCGGACAAGATCCTGAACGAACTGAGGTTTCCTTTCCTGGTTGCCGGGCAGGAGTTCCGGGTCACTGCCAGTATTGGAATTGCTGTTTTTCCGCGAGACGGAGAGAGTGTTGATGTCCTGCTGAAGAATGCCGATATTGCCATGTACCGCGTCAAGGCTGACGGCAAAAACGATACGCAATTTTATATCCCTGATATGAATGCCTGCTACCATGAGCGTATCAATCTGGAAAACGATCTGCGTCATGCGATTGTCAATTCCGAGTTCGAGCTGTATTACCAGCCGAAAATAAGCGTCATAGACTTTCAGATCGTCGGCATGGAAGCGCTGATCCGTTGGCATCATCCGCTGCATGGTCTGATGAATCCGCGCACTTTCATCGATCTGGCCGAGGAGGTCGGTCTGATCGGCGACATTACCGACTGGGTGCTGGCCGAGGCTTGCAGCCAGCTGGCCAGGTGGCACGCAATGGGGTTGGATGATCTGCGCATGTCGGTCAACGTTTCTCCGCAGGAGTTCCAGCGCAGCGACATGGTGGAACGGGTTTCCTCCCAGGTGAACAAACACTGCCTGCCGGACGATTCACTTGAGATAGAGATAACGGAAAACATTCTTCTGCACGATGCCGCCAGCGTTATTAAAAAAATGAGTGTTATCAGAGATCTGGGCGTGCGCATTTCGATTGATGATTTCGGCACATGCTATTCTTCGCTCAACTACCTGCGGCTGATTCCGATCAGCACAATCAAGATCGACCAGTCCTTTGTCCGGGATTTGTCCGAAGAGCATCGCAGTTCCGCGATCATTCAGGCAATTGTCGACATAGCCAAAGGCTTTGGCCTGCATCTGGTGGCAGAGGGCGTCGAGACAAACTATCAGATGAAAACGCTGCAGCAACTCGGCTGCGACGAGATGCAGGGATACCTGTTCAGCCGGCCCGTGCCGGCTGCCGAGGCCGAACGTCTGCTGAATAATGCCTGTGACAGAGTTCAGATGAGACTCGGCTCTGCCCTGGAAATGCAGCCCGGTCTGCCCGGTTTTGCAATCGCCTAGAGTAGATAAACGAACCATTCTGCCTTAAATCCGCATTAACGCTTTAATCTCCGCCTTTCACGCTGAAGATCCATTCAGCCAATCGACTTGAATTCGCCGACCGGATATTAGAGAAGTTTATAGATTGATATCTGGACGCCGTGGTGGTATGGAATGCCGATATGACAAATGACAGAAAAATCTCTGATCTGGGCGAATTCGGCCTGATCGATCGTATCGCTGCCAAGGTCGGAAGCGCTGCCGGCGTCATAACCGGCATCGGCGACGATGCCGCCGTGACCGCCATGACACAGGGGATGCAACTTCTGACCTCCACCGACATGCTGCTGGAGGATGTGCACTTTCGCCGCAGCTGGCACGATCCGTACCGCCTGGGGCGCAAGTCGCTGGCGGTCAGTCTCTCCGACATCGCCGCCATGGGCGCGATACCGCGTTGGGCGCTGCTTTCGCTGGCGATTCCTGCCGATCTGCCGCTGGACTTTATCGACGACTTCACCCGCGGCTTCCTGGCGCTGGCCGCCGAGCAGGGCGTGGCGCTGATCGGCGGCGATACCTGCACTTCACGGGCCGGCCTGGTGGTCTCGGTCACGATCATGGGGGAGCAGCTTCCCGGACGCATTCTGCGCCGTTCCGGCGCACAACCCGCTGATGATATCTGGGTGACCGGCAGGCTGGGTGATGCGGCGCTGGGGTTGAAGATGCTGGGCTTCGACTCCGCTCAGCCACCGGGTTCCGCTCCGACGGGCTCTGCCATGGCTGCAGGGTGTTCCCTGAACGGAACCGAAGGGAAGGACTACCTCCTCTCCCGCCTGCTTGACCCTACGCCGCGTGTATCCACCGGTCTGGCCCTGGCCGAATCCGGTCTGGTCAGCTCGATGATTGACATCAGCGACGGCCTTCTGGCTGACTTTGGCCATATTGCCGAACAGTCCGGCGTCGGCGGCTGTATTTGTATCGATAATCTTCCGCTGTCTGCCGCTTTTCGCCTCTGCGCGGGAAAACTCCCTGAATTACACGATCAAATGGCTCTGGCGGGAGGAGAAGATTATGAACTCTGCTTTACCGCGCCACCGGAAAATCGGGAAAAAATTGTCGAATGTGTGAAAAAAAGTGGCGTCGAGGTGACGCCTGTTGGTATAGTGGCAAGCTTGCCGGGGGTAGCGGTCGTTCGTGCCGACGGAACTCCCTGCACTCTGCAAATCAAGGGTTTTAATCACTTTAAATAGCAGTTTGAAAGGAACAGTAATGCAGCAGATCATGATTCCAGCAGAAAAAGCCCGCCAGTGCGCCGACGCGATCCGTTTTCTCTCCGCAGATGCGGTTGAAAAAGCCAATTCCGGACATCCCGGCCTCCCGATGGGGGCCGCCGACTGTGCCACCGCCCTGTGGGGCAATTTCCTTTCGTTCAACCCCGAGGACCCCCGCTGGCCCAATCGTGACCGCTTCATTCTTTCGGCCGGACATGGATCTATGTTGCTTTATTCGCTGCTGCATCTGTTCGGCTATGACCTGCCGCTGGAAGAACTGAAAAACTTCCGTCAGTGGGGCAGCAAGACTCCCGGACATCCGGAATTCGGCCACACGGTCGGGGTCGAGGTAACCACCGGTCCCCTGGGACAGGGTGTCGCCAATGGCGTCGGTATGGCGATCGCCTCCAAAATGGCCGCCGAGCGCTTCAATACGGCCGATTTCAGCCCGATCAATCACACAATCTACACGATGCTGGGAGACGGCTGCCTGCAGGAGGGCATCAGCTATGAGGCCGCTGCACTGGCCGGACACCTGAAACTTGGCAACCTGGTCTACATCTACGACAGCAACAGCATAACCATCGAAGGCAAAACCGATCTGGCCTGGTCCGAAGATGTGGGAGCACGTTTCACAGCCGCCGGTTGGCATGTGCTGAAGATCGATGGTCATGACTACGCCCAGATCAACAGCGCCATCACTGCCGCCAAGGCCGAGCAGGAGCGCCCCTCACTCATTATCGCCACCACCCACATCGCCTTCGGCAGTCCCGCCAAACAGGATTCTTCCGGCGCCCACGGTTCGCCGCTGGGCAGCGACGAGCTCGCTGCCACCCGCGCCAATCTGGGTTGGCAGCATGGGCCGTTCGTGGTCCCGCAGGAGGTGCGCGACACCTGCCGGCAGCGGATCGAGGAGCTGAAGCAGCGCTACTCCGCCTGGCAGCGGGGCTTTGAAGCCTGGCATGCCGCCAACCCGGAGAAGGCCAAGCTGTGGGACGATATGTGGCACAAGCGTTTGCCTGCCGACATCGCCGAGCAGTTGCTGTCGGTCGTGGCCGGCAAGGACGGCGCCACCCGCGCCCTGTCCGGTTCGGTCCTGCAGAAAGTGGCTGCCCTGGTGCCCTCACTGACGGGCGGTTCGGCCGACCTGGCTCCCTCCAACAACAGTGACATCAAGGGCTCGGCTTCGGTTCAGGCCGGCGCTTTCGCTGGCCGCAACCTGCACTTCGGCATTCGTGAACATGCCATGGGTGCGGTCATAAACGGCATGGCGCTTTACGGCTGCTTTATCCCCTACGGCGCAACTTTCCTGGTCTTTTCGGATTACTGCCGTCCCGCATTGCGCCTCTCGGCTCTGATGAATCTGCAGGCGCTTTATATCTTCACCCACGACTCCTTCTTCGTGGGCGAGGACGGACCGACCCATCAGCCGATCGAACACGTCGCTTCGCTGCGCATGATCCCCGGTCTGCAGGTGCTCCGTCCTGCCGACGGTGTTGAAACCGCCATGGCCTGGCTGGCCGCCCTTAAGTACAGCGGTCCGACCGCGCTGATTCTGACCCGCCAGAAACTGCCGGTCATTGCCCGTCCGGCTGCCTTTGTCCCGGAGGACTCTTTGAAGGGGGGCTACCTGGTCTCATCACCGGAAGGCACGCCGGATGTGGTAATCATGGCCAGCGGTTCGGAGGTGCATGTGGCGGCGGAAGCGGCTGCCATGCTGGCCGCAAAGGGGATCAAGGCCCGCATTGTGTCGGTACCCTGTCTGGGCAGTTTCATGGCGCAGCCGGCCGAATATCGTGACGGACTGCTGCCTGCCGGTGTGCCCCGCGTGGCCTTCGAGGCCGGACGCGGTGAATCCTGGGGTCGCCTGATCGGCTGCGACGGCCTGTTCATCGGCATCGAGCACTTCGGAGCATCGGCACCGGACAAGGTGCTGGCGGA
This sequence comes from Deltaproteobacteria bacterium, assembly GCA_014380135.1. GTDB lineage: Bacteria > Desulfobacterota > Desulfuromonadia > Geobacterales > Pseudopelobacteraceae > JACRCG01. The sequence continues at coordinate 815 of JACMKN010000008.1, read as the reverse complement.
GCAGTTCGGCTTCACCGCACCGCAGGTGGCTGAGAAGATTGCTGCATTTTTGAAAAAATAGATTTATGGAACTGATCGAACAACTAAAAAAACCGTTGCTCTTCTCCGGTCTCAAGGATACGGACTTGGTCGAGCTGGCCGCGATTACGGTGCGGCGCTCCTTCCGCAAGGGTGAAACCCTTTTCAGCGAAGGAGACGAAGCGACCGGTTTCTATCTGCTTTTGTCCGGCAGCATCAAGCTCTGCCGCATGTCACCGGATGGGCGCGAAAAGGTGCTGCACTTTGTCAAGCCGCGCGAAACCTTCGCCGAGGCCGCCTTTTTCGGCGACGGCAAATATCCGGCCGAGGCCCGTGCCATGGAGCCGGGCGAGGTGCTCTATCTGCCGCGTCAGGGTTTCATGGAGCTGATGAGCCGTAACCCCGGCTTCGCCCTCAATCTGGTGGTTTCGCTCTCGCTGATGCTGCGGCAGTTCGCTCGCCAGATCGAAGAGCTCTCCTTTGCCGATGTGACCTCCCGCCTGGCTTCCTTCCTGGTGCGGCGCGCCGCCGAAAGTTCGACCAGCTTCGGCGGAATTACCTATATCGAACTCGGCATCAAGAAGGGCGAACTTGCTTCCCGGTTGGGCACCGCCAGCGAAACGATCTCCCGCACTTTCAAAAAACTGAAGGAAGAGGGCATTATCGAGGTGCAGGGCAACCGGGTTGTGGTGCATCAGATGGACAAATTGCAGAAAATATCGGAACGTCATGAGTAGACGGGAGAAACGGATATGCTGATAGTTATGAACCACACCGCCACCCAGGCGGATGTGGAT
>JACMKN010000007.1 GCA_014380135.1 Deltaproteobacteria bacterium | reverse complement strand
TAAAAAGTCTTCTTCACTTCCAGCATCACCCGGTTGACCTGTTTGTTGTCCGCGACGATCCTGGCGGAGGAGTAGTCGATGTATTTGTAGGTAAGTCCTGCGGTCAGCTCTTTTCCGAAGTTGTAGTTCAGGCCGCAATCCACGAAGTATTTGTCGGTAGTGCCGCCTGGCAGCAGGTTTCTGTATTTTTCGTAGGTGAGCCCCAGTGTGCTACGCAGATCCTGAGTGATCTCAAATACGCTGCTGAAGCCGCCCGAGAGGCGTTTGTTCTTCAGAGTGTCGGTGTTTGCGTCCGAGAATTCGGTGTATGAACCCTGCAGGGTGAGGCTGCCCCGCTGCAGAGTCTTGGTCAGTGAGGCGCTGTAGGATGTCTCCAGGGTTGATACACCCAGGGGATCATCGGAATACCTGGTGGCGGTGGAGACATTTGCGGTCAGGGTGTCAAAGCTGTGGGTCAGGCCGGCTCTCCAGGAGGGATTGAGCAAGTGGGTGCCGTTGTCGTAGTCGCTGGCGATAAATCCGCCCTGGACGTAGATGAATGACTTTTCGGCATATTCGTGGCGAGGGCCCAGGTAGGCCTCGTGCCGGTAGAAGCTGCTGTTTCTGACAGGGATCTGCCGGGTGAAGGTGTAGTCGCCGGTCAGGAAGAAGGTGGGCGAAAGCTCGTAGGTGCTGTTTATAAAGCCGACATGATCCTGCCTGGATACAGCCTGCGGGTCTTTGTACCAGGTGTTTATGTAGCGATAGCCGCTCTTCAGGGTCAGTTGGGCGGTGGGGCGCAGCACCAGATAGGGGGATACAATGCCCACGTTCTGGTCGGACTGGTTCTGGTAAAGGCTCTCGTTGGTAGTGTCGCGGGTTACATCCAGGGAAACCCTTTTGTAGACATCGCTCAGCTCAAGAAACAGCTTCTCGTCCACCAGTTTCAGCAATCCCTTGAGATTGCCGTTGTGGACTGTTTCGTTGCTGCGGCTGCCTTTGGCATAATAGCGGTAATCAAAGATATAGCCGAGATCCCAGTCCCAGAAGGGGGCGTTGTATTTGAGCGCCAGGCCGGGCCGCGCCCTGGTAATATAATCGGATCTTTTGTTGGTGCTGTTCTCAAAGACGTTGTCGGTGTATTCCTCACTGATCGCGAGCGATGGCTTTACGGTAAAATCAGCTGCCGTAACCTGCGCAGCTCCCGCCAACAGCAGCGCACACGCAGTAGCTGCACAAAGCGACCAACGCGAAAACACCGCCAGCGGCAGTTCATGAGCAATCGTACTATCTGACCCGTCCTTCCCTTTTTTAATGGAGTGCATCAGCCGAAGATCCTCCGTAACAGGCCCGCTTTTGGCGAATGGACATCTTCGGGAAGCTGACGGGTTTCTGACAACTGCTCCGGTTGTTCTTCCGATTTTTTGTTTAAATCGGCAAGGGCGGCATTGGTCCGGTTGAGCTGAAGCGTGAATGCTTCCTGGATCTGCTCCAGGCGTTGATTAAGTTCCTTGAGCGGCGCCTGGGCAGCGGTCAGGGTATCTCTTTCGTAATCTTCCATGCGTTGGTTCAGTTTACCGAAAAGGTCTTCCATCCGGCTTTCTGTCCAGAACGAACCGGGCCGGGGAGCATCTGCGGTTGGCGTAGCCGTATCAGCGACTGTCAGCGGATGTGCCTGGACCAAGAAGTGATTATCGAAGTCCAGGTCGCCGACGATATCGCGGATCATCTCTTCGTCAACGTCCCGCACCTCTTCGGCAAAAGCCGCCAAAAGCAGAAAATCACAGATGATGTTTATCAATCGGGGTATGCCGCTGCAGTATATGAACATCAGATCGAGGGCTGGCGGGGTAAAGCGGAGGGCATCGCGATTTCCGGCCACCTGCAGTCGATGGAAGATATATTCCTCCATTTCCTGGCGGTTGAGCGGCTGCAGATTGCACTGGATGCTGATCCGCTGGCGCAGCTGGCGCAGCTCCGGCTTGGCCAGCAGGCTGCGCAACTCCGGCTGCCCCACCAGGATGATCTGCAGCAGCTTGGAGTCGGATGTTTCCAGGTTTGACAGCATCCGGATCTCTTCCAGGGTCTCCAGGCTCAGGTTCTGGGCTTCGTCAATGATCAGCAGCGGCTGGTTTCCCCGCCCGTACTGTTCCATCAGAAATTGGTTGAGATCCCGCAGCATTTCTATTTTGTCTTTGCCCTGCACCGGCAGGTCAAAATCGTCATTGATCATGGACAGCAACTGTTCCGAGTTGACCTTGGTGTTAAAAATCATGGCCAGTACGACCCGCTCCAGATGTTTGCTGACCAGTTCCCTGATGATGGTGGTCTTGCCGGAGCCGACTTCGCCTGTCAGCAGGATAAAGCCGACCCGCTCACGAATGCCATAATCCAGGTAGGTTATGGCTTTTTTGTGAGTTTTGCTGAGGAACATGAATTCCGGATTCGGAATCAGGTCGAACGGTTTGCAGGTCAGATTGAAGAAGGAACGGTACATTGCTTATGCTCCGGATGAATACGTCACGAGTACACTGTAACTCTTATTTTTCGCGACTAACCCCTCTAAATCTCCCCTTATCTAAGGGGAGACTTCAAGGATTCCCCCTTAGGTAAGGGGGACTGAGGGGGGTTAGATTTAGATGTTACAAGGCATGAGGCTGTTTATCTTGTATAATAGCTGCTGTATTGGGAGGTTTCGGTGTTGAGGGTGGTCGAATTATTGAGCACCACACCCAGGATCGGACACCCTTTCAAAACTTCCCTGGCCTCAATAACGCTCTCCTGCGGTGTAATCCCTTCGTGGATCACAAATACAATACCGTCTACTATCCGGGCCAGAGAGCGCGTCTCGGCGAAGGGGAGTAACGGCGGAGTATCAATGATCACATAGCGGTCTTTATAGCGGTGCTTGATCTCCGCCATCAATTCCTGCATCTTTTTTGAGGCAAACAACTCCAGCGGTTTTTCCACCTCCCGGCCGGCGGAAATCACCGAGAGTTTGCTGATGTTGGTTTTAATGATCGCATCGCCAATGTCGATCCCATCCTGCAGACAGTCGGAAAGACCGATGGTCTGCTCAAATCCCAGTAAGTGATGTATGCTTGGCCGGCGCAGATCGGCATCTATCAGCAGTACCGTCAGATCATATTCCTGGGCCATGGATATGGCAAGATTGGCAGCGGTCAGGCTTTTGCCTTCCCCGGCGATCGCGCTGGTTACCATCAGCAGGTTACGGAAGCGATCTTCGTTTGTCAGTCGTACCAGAGCGCTTTTCAGTTTGCGGTATTGTTCGGAAACGGCCGAATGCGGTTCTGAAATTGTTGCCAGCAGGCGGTTATTGGAATTGATGGTAATTGTCCGGGAAGCCGCCTGTCTTGGCAAGGGCGCTCCTTCACCGGGCGGTTTTTCTTCTGCAACAACGGCTGTTGGTGCGCCGTTCCGCATTTGGGCTGCCTTTTCCAAAGCTTTTTCTATCCTGCTCATTTATTCACCTTGTATAAAAAGTTGATGCTCTTAGCTTGAGAATCTGCTGATGATCTTGGATATCGCCGCAATGCCCGTGACCTCAGTCGCAAGCACGGCAAGAATCAGAGAGAAATATGCACCGGCAGCGATGTACAATTTGCGGTCGCGCTTGGCCTGCAGCACCAGCAACTGCGGGTCCTCGATTCTGGGAATAACCGCCAGGACCGGAAATCCAAACTGCCGGGCCATGTCCACGTCCTTGACGGTTTTATCCATCTGGTCTTTCAACATGACCAGTCCCAGACCGCCGCCGATCCCGGCCAGTATGCCCATCAGAATGATCTTTACCCGATCAGGACTGACCGGCTTGTACGGCAGCACCGCCGGATCCACCACTCTGAAGATGGTGGATTTATCCTGAACTTCCATCTGCTTGGAAACCTCGGACTGGCCTTGACGGGCCAGCATCGCCTCGTAGAGGGTTTTCTGGGAACTCTTCTCACGCTCCAGGCTGTCAAGTGTCGCCTTGGCCGCCGGAATACTATGCAGCAGGCCGCGATTCCTGGCGATATTGTTGCCGAGATTTGTTTCGGCTTGGCGAAGCGCCCTGAGTTCGGAGGCCAGTTTTGCATATTCGGGAGAATCGACCGACTTGGTAATTCCCTTGCCACTCTTAAGCTGCTCACCCAAGGCCCGGATATCTTCTTTTACCCGTTGTACCTCCGGATAGCTGTCGGTGTATTGCAGCTGCAGTTCCTGCAGCCGTTTCTGCAGTACCGGCATATTCGATTGGGCCGAGTTTGCCTTGCCCAAGCCGGCCAGTGCCGTTTCCAGCTGGGTCTGACGGATTCTCAGCTCATCCAGCCGTTGCTGTGAATCATTGATATCCTTGAGCAAAAGTGATGGATCCATGCTGGCCATCGAGCCCGAGCC
>JACMKN010000088.1 GCA_014380135.1 Deltaproteobacteria bacterium | reverse complement strand
TTTTTTAAACTGGGGTCAACCAGCTACACCGAACTGGCAAAGCGCGTCTACCGCAAGGTGGTGGATGATGACTGCTCTGAGCATGCAGCAGCCATGGCCTATTACTTCATGTTCGCGCTGTTCCCATTTTTTCTGTTCCTGATAACCCTGATAGGCTACCTCCCCATCCCCAAATTGCTGGAATATCTGCTGGAGCAAGCGGCAACCATGCTGCCTAGTCAAACCTTCACCCTTATTCAGGACAACATTCGCTCGCTTTTCATGAACAAGCAGCAAGGGCTGCTTTCTCTTGGTTTCCTGCTTGCCCTGTGGGCCTCCTCGAATGCAATCGTCTCCGTCATGGACGCCATGAACAATCTGTACGAAGTGAAGGAAGGACGTCCCTTCTGGAAGGTCAGGCTGATTGCCATCGGCCTGGTGATCGGGCTTTCCCTGTTGTTTCTGCTCGCTCTGGTTCTTCTCATGTTCGGAACCAAAATAGGCGACATGGTCGCCGATATGATAAATTTCGGGAATGTCTTCAGGATCGCCTGGGATCTGATGCTGGTACCGGTGATCCTTCTTCTGCTTATGCTGGCCCTGGCTTTGACCTATTACTTCACGCCTGACGTCGAACACAAGTGGATATGGATCAGTCCCGGAGCAGTGATCGCCATCCCAGGCTGGATATGCATGTCTCTTGGTTTTTCCTTTTACATCAACAACTTCGGATCCTATGACAAGACCTACGGCAGTATCGGCGCCGTTATCGTGCTGCTGCTCTGGCTCTATCTGAGCGGCTTTGTAATTCTGATAGGCGCAGTGGTCAACTCGGTGATCGAGCATAGCTCAGAGGTGGGAAAGGAGCCTGGCGAAAAGACGGAAGGAGAACATGCGAACGGTCCTAAGGATCGCACATCCGGTCAAAAAGAGTAGAAGAATAATGGATGAGCCTGGCGCGACGGCCTACCAGCGGAGTGCCGGAGGTGAAGAAGACGCGGTATCGTCAAAAACGGCCAGACCGTCAGAGACTCCCAACCGTCAGCTGCCGGTTGGGAGTTCTCCGACCACGCCGCAGCTTTCTCAGCCAGGTTCCTCCTTGGATCTTTTCTGATCGGAAATCAGCAACTCCATGATTCCACGCAGAGGGATCGAGACCCATTCCGGACGGTTGTTCAGCTCGTAGCCCAATTCATAGATGGCCTTGTCGAGCATGAACGTGTGCAGCATGATGTCCACCTCCTCCTGTTCTGTCGGCATGAAGTGCGACTCTGCCACGACCTTTTGGTAGGAGGTCAGGAAGATCCCGGCGTTGTAGCGATACCAGGCTTGCACCCATGGCACCAGATAAGGGATGTCTTCGGCGCGCACCCGGCTTCTCTCCATCAGCACCGCATAGGCCGCATAATAGAAGGAGCGCAGCATCCCCGCCACGTCCCGAAGCGGCGACTGCTTTATCCTTCGCTCACTAAGCGACTTGACCGGCTCACCCTCGAAATCTATGATCAGGAAGTCGTTGCCCGTATAGAGCAGCTGGCCCAGATGGTAGTCTCCGTGAATGCGCGTCTTGGTTGCCGAAAACTTGCGGATCATGAACCTCTTCAAGATGGCGACAATTTCCATTTCCAGTCCCAGCAGCGCCTCCGCCTCAGGGAGCAACTTTTTCGGAATATTTTGAAGGTTGCTGCGTAACAGATCGAACACCTTTCTGGCACGGCTGCCCATTGACTGGTATACCGAGCGCTGATAGAGAAGGGCAAACGGCTCCGGTGCAAAGGCGGGGTCATCGCTTCGGGATGCCAGCGCCAGATGGAACTCGCCGGTACGCCTGCCCAAAAGCGCAACCATCTCCGGGTAAAACCCTCTGACCATTTCCAGTAAGGCGGGCGAGAGTTCAAAAGAGGCGAGCTCCGGCTGCACTGCAGCGACAGGCGGGATCGACTCCTTGGCTTCCTCACGGTGTGCAAGCACCCGATCGAGGAACTGCCCTATCTCGCTGAGCGTCAGGGTCCATGCATCTCCCTGGTTCGGGATGAAGCCCTGCAGGAGTGCCAAGGCAACCGGCTCCGCACCGTCCCGCCGGTATTCCAGGGCTCCGGCCATGGGAGCCACATGCTGGAAGCGGATCCGGTCGGAAAGAAACCTGCCGATCTCCAACTCGGGATGAACTCCCTCCTCCAGGCGCCGGTAGAGCTTTAGAAAGAATGTCTTTTCATAGATGACGGAGGTGTTGCTCTGCTCCGACTTGCCGACCTGAGAGGCCAGAGGAGGCTGCTTGTCACCCAGCAGTGCCGCAAAACTCTGCCCGGGCCGGCCGGACAGTCTGCCCGTCTCTGTGTGCACCGCCTTTCTCCTGGTGACCATCTCGAAGAGGGCCGCCCGGAAATGACCGTTGAAGACTGCGTCGTAAAGGATCCCCTGCTTCTCATCGAGCCTGAAACGGCTGATTACAGCGCCGGGAAATTCGTTCATGATGGCGTCCGCCCCAGCCTCCACCGACAGGAAATGCAGCGGCAACAGGTAGGTCTCCGGAATCCCCTCGCTGTAGCTTACCTCGATCAGCGCCACGAACGCCGCTGAGCCGTCGATGACCACAGGAAGCTTTTCCATCAGGATGAGCCTGGTCATGGTGCGGCTTTTCCCCTGAAACCAGCGGCATTTCCTCAGATAATCGGGAAGAATGGCTTGCTCCAGCTGGTGCAGTGTTTTCCCTTTGAATATGCTCTCCCAGGTCTTCGTCGCGAAAAGCTCGGGAAGTGCTCCCTCCTCCTGCGGCCGGGTCTTTTCCTTGCCGTCGGTGAGAAGCAGCAGGTGATGGTCGTAGGGACCGACAATCACGATATAGGGGGAATCCTTGATGGCGGGAAACCTGTTGCGGCCGAACATCTCCTCCAGGTAGAAGCCGATGAAGCTGGCATGGTTCATCTGCACGAACTGGGTTGTGCGGGAGAGATTCACCAATACGAGGATGGTCTGTTCCTCGTGCTTTCGTAGGAACGCCAGGACCTTCGGGTTCTCAAGGGCGATAAACTCCAGAGTCCCCCAACCGAAGGCCTTGAACCGCTTGCGCAGGTCGATCATCCGCTTCATCCACCACAAAAGCGAGGCCGGGTTCTTCGCCTGGTTCTCCACATTCAGCGCCTCGTAATGGTACTCCGGATCGATGATCACCGGCAGATAGAGCTTTTGCGGATTGGTGGGCGAAAAGCCGGCATTTCTGTCCGGGCTCCACTGCATCGGCGTCCTGACCCCGTTTCGATCCCCCAGGTAGTAGTTGTCCCCCATGCCGATCTCATCGCCGTAGTAGATGATGGGGGTGCCCGGCAGGCAGAAAAGAAGCACGTTCATGAGCTGCATCTTTCGCCGGTCGTCCCCCATCAGCGGGGCGAGCCGGCGCCGGATCCCGAGGTTGATGCGCGCCCGCGGGTCCCTCGCATAAATGCGGTACATGTAGTCGCGCTCCTCGTCGGTCACCATCTCCAGGGTGAGCTCGTCGTGGTTTCTCAGAAACAGGGCCCACTGGCACTGCTGCGGGATGACGGGGGTCTGCTGCAGGATGTTGATGATGGGGAAGGAATCCTCCATCTGCAGCGCCATGAACATGCGGGGCATGAGCGGGAAATGAAAGGCCATCTGGCAGGCGGCGCCGCCACCGAAATAGGAGGCCGCGTCTTCAGGCCACTGGTTCGCCTCGGCCAGCAGCATCCGGTCCGGGTATTTGGCCTCCACATAACTGCGCAGCTTCTTGAGAAACTCGTAGGTCTCGGGCAGGTTTTCGCAGTTGGTCCCCTCCCGCTCGTAGAGGTAGGGTACCGCGTCAAGCCTGAGGCCGTCCACCCCCATGCCGAGCCAGAAATCTATCACCCTGAACATCGCCTCGTGCACACGCGGGTTGTCGAAGTTCAGGTCAGGCTGGTGGGAATAGAAACGGTGCCAATAGTAACTCTT
>JACMKN010000087.1 GCA_014380135.1 Deltaproteobacteria bacterium | reverse complement strand
TCGAGGCCAACATCGAACTGGGCTTCAAGGCCGACCTGCGTGATTACGGCATCGGCGCCCAAATTCTCGTTGCACTCGGAATCACCAAGATGCGGCTTTTGACCAACAACCCAAAAAAATTGGTCGGACTGCAGGGTTACGGTATCGATATCGTGGAACGTTTGGCAATCGAAACAGAGCCCACCGACACTAACCGTGATTACCTTGCCACCAAGCGGGAAAAGATGGGGCACCTTCTGGAAAACCTGTGATGCGTATCCTATTGCACACCTGTTGCGGCCCCTGCGCCCTTTATCCCCTGCGAACCCTACGTACTGCCGGTCACGGTGTGACCGGCTTCTTTTACAACCACAACATCCACCCCTACCAGGAGTATCTTCGTCGCCGCGATGCCGTCCTGCAGATGGCCGAACTGGAAGCGCTGCCGTTGATCATGCGCGACGAATACGATCTGGAAGAATTTCTGGCCAACGTGGCGCCGCAACCGGATAAGCGCTGCAGTTACTGCTACGCGTCCCGCCTGCGCGCCACGGCTGAAGCCGCTGCATCGGAGGGTTTTGACGCCTTCAGCGCCTCGCTGCTTTACAGCAGATATCAGCGGCACGATGAGATCAGGGAGCTGGGTGAACAGATCGGAAAAGAGTTAGGGGTCGCGTTTTACTACCAGGATTTTCGCCCCGGTTGGCAGGAGGGCATCAGACTTTCCAAGGAGCTGGGACTCTACCGGCAGCAGTACTGCGGCTGCATCTACAGCGAAAAAGAACGTTACCTGCCGAAAGCAAGCAAGATATGAACGGACTGGGGCGAGCGATGATCATCATGGGGCTGCTGCTGGTAGCGGCAGGTCTGATGGTCTCTTTTGCTCCCAAACTCCCCAGCTGGCTCGGCCGACTGCCGGGCGACATCTCCATAAAACGCGAGAACTTCAGCTTCTACTTCCCTGTTGTAACCTGCCTGGTCATAACGGCTATTCTATCGTTCCTTTTGTGGCTGCTGAGAAGATAGATCCACTCGAACAATTCTGCAACACCACTCTGGCATATGCCCGGTACTCACACATGCCAGCTGGATTTGAAACGTAAAAAGCCCGTGTTCCCACGGGCTTTTTAGTTCTGATTTCATCAATGCGGATTAGGCATGGATGGCGTTTACGGGACAGGTATCCACGCAGGCGCCACAGTCGATGCAGGTATCAGCGTCAATAACACGCTTGGCCCCCTGCTCGCTGATAGCGTTTACTGGGCAGGAATCTTCACATGCTGCGCAATTGGTGCAGTCTTCGGTAATAGTATGGGACACGGTTTCACCTCCTTATAAGATTAGCTCGTCTGAGCGGAAAGCCTATTTTTTTTACCATACAGGTTTTCAAATGTCCAGCAAAGAAATTAGCGTTCACCAAAACCGTTTATACATATTTTGTTGAATTCAATTCTTGTCTCGTGTATATATCAAAAACAGTTTTATTTCAGATGTTTATTTTAGTCTGGTTGTTTCATTTTTATTGATATTATAACTAAATCTCTGTTTATTTGGAGGAATACACCATGATTATTATGGCACTCAACTGTGGTAGTTCGTCTGTTAAATACCAGCTATTTAATTGGGAGACAAAAACGGTCGTAGCCAAGGGAATGGTGGAAAGGGTTATTATCGGTGACTCATTTATCATGCACGAAGTGCCTGGACGCGAAACCTATCACCTCCAGCAGGATTGCGCCAATCATCAGGCGGCCATCGATCTGCTCATTAAGACCGTTACCGATCCGATACATGGAGTTCTGAAAAATGTTGATGAGATATCAGCCGTAGGACACCGTGTTGTGCATGGCGGCGAAAAATTCACCTGTTCGGTGCTGATCGACGAAAGTGTGCTGGATGCCGTGAAAGAGGTTCAACACCTGGCTCCACTGCACAACCCTCCTAACATTGAAGGGATCGAGGCCGCCCAGACTCTGATGCCGACCATCCCGCATGTGGCTATCTTCGACACGGCCTTCCATCAGACCATGCCGGAACATGCCTATATCTACCCCCTGCCCTATGAATGGTATGAAAAGCACCAGGTAAGGCGCTACGGCTTTCACGGGACCTCACACCTGTACGTTTCAAAACGTGCGGCAGTCCTGCTTGGGAAACCTGCAATAGAAACCAATATTATCACAATGCACATCGGAAACGGTGTCTCGCACTGCGCCATCAAGAACGGTATTTCAGTCGATACCACCATGGGTCTCACCCCACTGGAAGGCGCCGTCATGGGAACTCGCTGCGGTGATATCGACCCGGCCATTCCAGCATTCATGATGCAGAAGGAAAACCTCTCCGCCAAGGAAATCGACAGCATCCTCAACAAGAAGAGCGGTGTCATGGGTGTTACCGGTCGCTTTACCGACCGCCGCGACGTAATTGAAAATGCCATCGCCGGCGATAAACGCTGCCAGCTCTCTCTTGACATCGAGTCCTATCGCCTGAAGAAGTATATTGGCGCCTTCATGGCTGCGGTAGGCAAACTGGATGCGGTGGTTTTCACCGCCGGCGTCGGTGAAATGGGAGCGTTGATCCGCGAGAAAGCCATCGAAGGATTGGATCATATCGGCATCATCCTGGACCGTGAGCGCAACAACAAGGCCATGACCCGCAAGCGTGAAAGCCTGATCACCACCGACGATTCACCGGTCAAGGTTTATGTCATCCCGACCGACGAGGAACTGGTCTTCACCGAAGACGTGGTTGCCATCCTGAACGGCACCTATACCGATCACATGCAATTCGAATACTCTTTCGCCAAACCGGATTTTGTGCGTTCATAGCAGAAGCGCTCAATCATAGCATTTACGATAAAAGCCGGCAGTGACGTCGGCTTTTATCGTAAATTCAGGGCATGTCAGTTTTAGAAGTTTTTGGTAATTTCCCGCAGCACCGACGTGGCGTAGCACCCCTTTGGCAGCGAAAACTCCAACCGCAGACAATCACCCTCCAGCAGCCAGGCTGGCTCCCCCAAGGGAACCCGCAGTGGACGCCGTTCTCCTTCCATGCGCAGGCCGCCCGGAAGATCAAAATCCTCCGGATGCAGACCTCCCTTTCCCAGAATTGCCTGTTCCAGCTCCAGCGGTTTTTTTTCAGGCGCCTTCATCCGGCAGCCGAACAGAGGACCGGTGGCAGAGATTTCAAAGGAGCGGGCACGCTCCATCTCCAAATCGGCATCCTCAACCAGAAAGCAGGCGCCGTTGACATGTTTGCAGGCCAGGTCGCCGTTCAAAAGTCCATCAATATTTAGAATCCTCTGCGCTACAACCTGATCGAACAAAAATGACTGATAAGCCGAGAGATACAGTTTTTTCAGGCGTGGGTGCAGCGCAGCAAAGGCCCTTTCAAACGCGCCTGGCCGACCGATCAAGCGCTGCAGCAGATCACGCTCGCTGCGACAATGGTGTGGAAACAGCTGCAGAGCCCTGACAAGATCTCCCTGCTGATAAGCAGCAATGGCTGATCGCCACACTTCATCCCGCAACGCATCCGGCTCTCCGATCAAATGGTCAACGGCCCCCTGCCAGTCGCGTCGCAGCATGGCTTCGCCGATCAGGTGCGAGTTGCCTTGAGCGCCATAGCGCTGAGATCCGAAGTAATTCGGCACACCGCGTCTCTGCAACAAATCCAGAATCTCCGGGACTTTCTGAACGGAAGCAGCAGCTACACCCCGTACAGCGATACGGAAGCGATTCCCCTTCAGGTGCCCCAGCTTGAGCTTGTTGGTATGCAGCTTGGCAGCCAGGACCAGGATGCCATCCAGTTTCAGGGAGCAAGCCTTATCCGGTGAAATGCGCTGAATCGATATCGTCTGGCGGGTGACACCGACAGCATCCTTCATGCCGGCATAGCCAACATCCCGCTCCGTCACCTTCAGGCCAGTTGCAATCCGGCGAATAGCTTCCAGAGTCGTGATGCCACGTTTCTCAATTGTCAGGTAACAATGTTCTCCGGAACCACAAGGCAGATATGACGGTATTTCCTCCACAAGAAAGTCGTCCGGCGTTTCCTTGATCGTTCCGCCACTGCCGGGAATACCGGAAGTCAGGAAAGGATGTAAGTTTTTACCATTGATTTTCTCCATCTCACTTCACCCGATCATTCCAGCCTGCCGCAGCGCCTCATAAAGCACTATTCCGGCAGAGGTCGAGAGGTTAATGCTGCGCACTTTTCCAGCCGGCATCGGTATCGTGATCGATGTTTCGGGATTGGCGGCCAGCAGTTCCACCGGCAGGCCTTTGGTCTCCTTGCCGAAGACAATGAAGTCTCCCGGCTGAAAACCGGCCTGCAGATAGCTCCGTGCAACCTTGGTACTGAGATAGAAGAAGCGCCCCTCGGGCACGGAGGCCTGCAGTGTCGCCAGGTCCGGCCATTGTTTGAGTGCGACAAACTCCCAGTAGTCCAACCCGGCCCGTTTCAGATAGCGGTCGTCAAGGGAAAAACCCAGCTTGCCCACCAGATGCAGAACAGCGCCGGTGGCGGCGCAGAGACGGGCGATATTGCCGGTATTGGGCGGAATTTCCGGTTCGATCAGCACAATATTGAATGGTTTCATGGCTCGTATGTATACCATTATCAACGCGGCCATGCTTGCTTTTTTTTTATGTCGGGACTACTATGCCGGGATTAAATCCAATGAAACTGGAGATATGCAATGAAGATAATCGTAACGGATGAAGTTTCTGCGGAAGGCCTGGCACTTTTGACCCAGGAACCGCGCATCCAGCTGGATGTTAAGCTCGGTTTGAAAAAAGATGAACTGCTGGCGGTCATCGGCAAATACGATGCCATTATCACCCGCAGCGGCACCAACGTTGACAAGGACCTGCTGGACGCCGCCAAGAAGCTCAAGATCGTCGCCCGGGCCGGCGTCGGCATCGATAATGTCGATGTGGATTATGCCAGCTCCAAAGGGGTCATCGTCGTCAATGCTCCTTTCGGCAATACCAACAGCGCCGCAGAACATACCATGGCGCTTCTGCTCTCCTTCTGCCGCAACGTCACCACCGCCAACACCAGCCTCAAAGCCGGCGAATGGAAGCGGGCCCCCTTTACCGGCCATGAACTGAAAGGCAAAATTGCCGGAGTAATCGGCATCGGCAAGGTCGGCGGTCGCGTGGCTACACGCCTGAAAGCTTTTGAATGTGATGTTATGGCCTGCGACCCGTACATCTCAGTCAAGCGCGCCCATGACCTGGGTGTCAAACTGGTTTCACACGATGAGATCTACAAAAACTGCGACATCATTACCGTCCATACCCCGCTCAACGAAGAGACCAGGGGCATGATCGGACCGCGTGAATTCGGCCTGATGAAGAGCGGTGTGATCATCCTCAACGTGGCCCGTGGCGGCATCATCGAAGAACAGGCCGTGCTGGACAACCTCAACTCCGGCAAAGTAGCCGGCGCCGCCTTCGATGTCTGGAGCGAAGAACCACCGGCCACCGAGACCCTCAGACAGCTGATCGCTCACAAGAACATGGTTGTGACGCCACACCTGGGGGCTAATACCTTCGAGGCTCAGGTCAACGTGGCCATTGACGTTTCCAAAGAGATTCTGAACTACCTGGACGACAAGCCGATGGAGAATGCCGTCAACATTCCTCGCTTCGACCTGGCCCTGATGGACCAGATGCGCCCCTTCCTGAATCTGATGAGCGTTATGTGCGACTTCGGCATCCAGCTGGTTGAAGACAACCTGGAAAAAGTTACTTTCGGATTTGCCGGCAGCATTGCCCATTACGACTGCTCACCTCTGTCCGTCTGCGGACTGTCAGCGCTCCTTAACCGGATGGTTGATCAGGATGTCAACATGGTCAATGCTTCGCTGATCGCCGAACAGATGGGAATCGTGGTCGAAGAGATCAAATCGACCCACGCCGATGCCTTCTCCAACGTAATAACCCTGATAATAGAAGCCGGCGGCAAAAAACGCACCGTATCCGGCACACTCTTTGAGGGTGCCCCTCGTATCGTACGACTGCGCGATTACACGATGGACTTCAGTCCCGAAGAGCACATGCTGATGCTGCACTATGGTGATCGCCCAGGCATGATCGGCAAAATCGGCACGATCATGGGGAAACATGACATCAACATCGCCTCGATGAATCTGGGACGCAGCCAGCAAAAAGGCGAAGCGATGGTTATCCTTTCACTTGACTCGGCCGTACCGAACAATGTACTCGAGGAAATCAGGGTCGCCACGGAGGCCACCTTCATCAAGGCAGTACACATGCGGGTCGGAGCCTGCAGCCGCAGTTGCGGCTGCGGAGCCTGAGGTAACGTCTTCATCATGCAGATTCCACATTTCGACCCTGTTTTCATGAGCATCGGCCCACTCCAGTTTCGCTGGTACGGGCTGATGTACGTTCTGGCGTTTATCGCAACCTATTTGATCATCCGCTCCGAAGTCAAACGCAAGCAGCTGGCTTTAACAGGCGATGACGTCTCCGACATGGTATTTACCGGCGCTCTGGGAGTCGTACTGGGCGGTCGTCTCGGCTATATCCTGTTCTACAACCTCGACTTCTATCTTGAGAATCCGCTCAAACTTCTGGCCGTCTGGGAAGGCGGCATGTCGTTTCACGGCGGTTTTCTGGGAGTTCTACTGGCTTTTGCGCTGTATGCCCGCCGTAAAAAACTGCCGTTTATGACGATTATTGACATGGCGGCACTCTGTGCGCCGGTTGGACTGGGACTGGGCCGGATCGGCAACTTCATTAATGCTGAATTGTACGGTCGTCCGACAGATATGCCCTGGGGCATGATTTTTCCTGGCAGCGACGGCCTGCCAAGACATCCCTCGCAACTTTATGAAGCCCTTCTCGAAGGAGCGGTTCTGTTCTTTATGGTGCGTTTTGCTTCAAGAAAATCTGATGTCACAGGCGTTGCAGGCTGGACATTTGTCGCCGGCTACGGTCTTTTCCGCTTTATTGTAGAATTTTTCCGCCAGCCCGACGCTCAGATAGGTTTCTATTTCAATTGGTTCTCGATGGGACAGTTCCTGAGTCTGCCGATGTTCCTGATTGGGAGCTTCATGGTCTTCCGGCTATTGCGTCGCACTGACCCAGCCTAGCCGACTACAGAAAACAATTCCGGACATTCAGAATTGATTAAGTCTTGTTATTTGATACAGTAAAAGAAACCAAGGAGGTCACCCAATGATCAGTAAGCAGATGTCGGACACACTCAATAAACATATGAATCTGGAGCTTTACTCTGCCCACCTTTATCTCGCCATGTCATCCTGCACCAACGAACTGGGACTTAAAGGTGCTTCCAACTGGTTCTTCGTACAGTATCGTGAAGAGATGATCCACTTCATGAAGTTCTACAGTTATCTGACCGACCAGGGCGTTGTCATATCTCTGCTGGCCAGTGAAGCGGTACCCAACCAATACAGCTCCCTGCTGGATATGGTGCAGAAAACGCTGGTACACGAACAACTTATTACTTCGTGCATTAACGAGTTGATCGAACAGGCCGTCAGAGAAAAAGATCATGCCACTCAGATCTTCCTGCAGTGGTTCGTGACCGAGCAGATCGAAGAGGAAAACAACGACCGCGATCTGATAGCAAAGCTCAAATTGGTTGGCAACAACGGCCACGGCATACTGATGATCGATGGAGAAATGGGACAGCGGGTTTTTGTTGCGCCGATTGGCTCCCCTTTGGCCGTATAGGAAATGCCCATGAAGATCCGCTTCTGCGAGCACAACAAGGGTAAAGGCAAGCTGTTCCGACGCCTGAAGGTAGATTTTCCCGAACTGAACATCAAGATCAAGGACTGTGTCAAGCAGTGCGGTGCCTGCCGCGAGATGCCGTTGGCGGTTATAGACAAGAAAAAGATGACCGGTAAGGACGGCGACGAGCTATACCATAAAATCATCGAATTAATCCGCAAAACTGACACATCTGAAGATAAATAATACCACAGCTCGAAACAGCTCTAACAGCCCCCGGACTGCCCGTTTAACAGCGGCGAGGGGGCTTGTTTTTTTCCCGGTTTCTGACGTATGGCCGAGCTGTTTTTTCAGGAGTATATTTGCCTATACCCGATTTGACACAGAAGCGACTGATGTGATAGGTATGAACGCATTAACATTTTGCATTGCGGGGTGAATCTAAATGACAAACAAAAGTTGCCTGACAAAGGGCATGGGCAGTCCGAGACGTCTTATATTACTCCTGACTGTTGCAGTCATGATGGCTGTTCCCTACCATGCAAAATCCGAATGGCCTCAGACTGACGAACCCCCAGCAATGATTGATCCAAGCCAACCTGATTTTCTGAAAGAAATGCAGCCACAATCGGATGAATCGGTGCCCCCTCCTGTGCCCCCTGTCGAAGCACCTGTAGCAGTTGAAACTCCGGTTGAAGTACCTGCACCGACCGAGACACCAACCCAGATCCCCGATGGTACGCCGGTTCCTGTTGAAGCGCCTGCTGAAGCACCGGCTGAAAATCCTGTTGAAGCTCCTGCTGAAGCTACGCCAGCGACCGAGACTCCTGCCCCCGAAGCGGCCCCTGAGGCCCCTTAGGCCGTTCAAGGGGAAATCCCACCACAGTTTTCCGCCAATTCGATTTTGCCATCGGAGCCTCAGGAAGTTCAGGAACCACCAATATAGAGCTTTTACAATTTGAGGTTCGGGATAAATCCAGGCGATTCCGGGAAAATTGACTTTCCAACCTTTGAAGTGCTATTGAGAAGAGTTGATTTTCTAAAAGGAGTACCCTGTGTCCCGGAATACCCATAAAAGCCGTCTGTTCACCTTTGTTGCCGGCCGCCCCCGCCTGATACTGGCACTGGCCCTTCTGCTCTCGGTCGCTGCCGTCATTTATACAAAAAATAACATGGAATTTTTGACCGGTCGTGACGATCTGATGCCGCGCAATGCTGCCTTCCAGGTGGACTACCGCGCCTACCGCGCCGAGTTCGGCGATCAGGAAGAGATCGTGGCGGTGATCGAATCGGACGATGCCGGGAAATCGACCCTGGCCGCAGACGCGCTGCATGCCAGACTGAACAAGGACAGCGGACTCTTCCGCGAGGTATTCTATCCGGGAGGCCTGCCCTTCTTCCGTAAAAACGGCCTGCTGTTCATGCCGCTGGAGGAAATCAAGGCGCTGCGCCACACGCTGACCATGGCCACACCGGTGCTGAAAGATCTGGCGTCGGCTCCTTCGGTGCAGACCCTATTCACAAGCCTGACCGCCCAGATCGACGATTATTTGAAAACCGGTGATCCGGGCGGTCTGCAAAGCCTGACTTTCATGTTGACCACTCTTGACAAAGGTTTTAAAGCCTTCGACGGCAAATCCAGTGGATTATCGATGGACTCCTTTATCAAGGGAAGTGGCGACGGCAAGCCATCCATGCTGGAGAGCGCCGGCAAGCAGCAGGTCATCACGATGCTGCCGGTCAAGCAGGAGGGGAGTTTCGTGGCCTCCGAGAAGTCGATCAAAGCCGCCCGTGCCGCTCTGGACGAAGTCCTGAAAAGACCGGAATTCAAGGGTGTCAGAGGCGGCCTGACCGGCGTACCGGTGCTGGAATACGAAGAGATGGCCACCAGCCAGCGCGATATCGAGATTGCCACGGTACTGTCATTGACATTGACCGTAATACTTCTGTTGTTCGCCTTCCGCGGTCTGTTGAATGTGATGGCAGCCATGGTTTCACTGATCGTAGGAATCTGCCTCTCCTTCGGCTTTGCCACACTGGCCGTGGGGCATCTCAACATCCTCTCGATGGTATTTGCCATCATGCTGATCGGCCTGGGAATCGAGTACGGCATCCAAGTTGTGTTGCGCTATCAGGAAGAGTTACAGAACGGGGCCGACGGAATGAGCTCCATCGAAACCGGCCTGGCTTGCAACCTGCGCTCGATCACCATGGCAGCCGCCACAGTGGCTCTGGCCTTCGCCACCTTCGCCTTCACCGATTTCAAGGGCATCGCCGAACTGGGCATAATCGCCGCCGGCGGGGTCTTCATCTGCGTAATAACCACTTTTACCGTGCTACCGGCCGTGCTGATACTGCTGGAGCGTTTCCGGAAGAATCCCTTGCCACCTGCCACACTGGTTCAGGGCGAACGGAAAGTTGATTTACTCGAGCGTCCCTTCTTCCGGGCCATCTTCGCAAAACCACGGGCAGTAGTTGCCACTACATTGTTCCTGTCGCTAGCCTGCATCTACCCGGTCATGACGATGCGCTTCGACTACAACCTTATGAATCTGCAGGCTAATGGGCTCCAGTCGGTGGAGTATGCCTACAAGCTGATGCGCAGCAAGGAAAATTCCGGTTACTTTGCCGTAGTCACCGCCAGGGACAAGGCCGAAGCGCGCAGCCTGACCGAGCAACTTGAAAAACTGCCAGCTGTGGATCACGTTGTAAGCCTGCTGACCTTTGTACCGGACCAGCAGACTGAAAAGCTGGCCGAACTGGCATCCTTGAAACAGACACTGGCAGTTGTCGTACCGGTGCCATACGAAGAAAATTTGCAGGTCATGGCACTCCCGGCTATCTTCGAAAGTTTCCGTGAGCGGGTGGCAAAACTGGAGAGTGTGTTGGCCGCAAAAAATGCGCCCGAAGCGAAGCCGGTAAAAGCCTTCCTGAAAACTTTGGACGCTTTTTTCAATACTCTGGAAAAAGAGAAGGACAAGAATGCGCTGGGCATGCTGCGGGATTTCCAGGGGGGCATGTTTGCCGAACTGCCCGACAAGCTCAAAATGATGAAAGAGAATCTTGATGCGGCAGCGGTGGTGGAGTCGGACATACCTCCGCAACTGATGCAGCGTTTTGTCGGCAAAAACGGAAAACTGCTGCTGCAGGTGGCGGCCAAGAAGGAAATCTTTGAGCGGGAACCGCTGCAGGAGTTTGTTACACAGGTCAAGGGGCTTGTCCCCAACGCCACCGGTGAACCGGTCATGGTGTTCGAATCGCTTACAGTGCTGCGTGACGCCTACCTCAAGGCTTTTATCTATGCCTTTGTCGGCATCGCCGCTATTCTGCTGATCAACTTCAAGAGTTTCCGCTACGCCCTGCTCGGTACGTTGCCGCTGGCGGCCGGTCTGCTGATGATGATTGGCGGCATGCGTCTGATGGGCATAAGCTTCAACTCTGCCAATATCATCGTGTTGCCGCTGATTCTGGGAGTCGGCATCGACTCGGCCATCTACATTATCAACCGCTATCGCCAGGGGTCTGAAACTCCAGGGCAGGTAGTCACCCGCAGCGCCGGTATCGGCGTATTCCTCAACGCCTTGACAATACTCTTCAGTTTTGGCGCGCTGACGGTGGCACACCATCAGGGGGTGTTCAGTATCGGTGTGGTCATGTCGCTGGGTATGGTGGCAAGCGTGGCTGTCTTTCTAGTTTTTTTACCGGCACTTTTGGAATTATACGGTAAAAGACCGTATTGCAAGCCAACATCTTGATATTATATTGTATTTTATTTAACTAGCTGGGCAGTTTTATGTATTTCGAGTTATAGATTCACTCTAGCAGCGTATCATATAACTACTGCTTACACACAAAACAGGCTCATAACGTCATATGACTTGATAACAAAAAAATATTAACGCCATATCACCACAATGCTATTACTTGACAATATAATGTTCCTTTTTATTGACTTATTTTGATTAATTCTAACAACTTTTCACTACAGTTTCAGTTCGAGACACTATGATTATTTTCCTTTTTTTCAAAGATACGCTATTACACCTTTTAGCATCAGTAAAATATAGCTATAGGAACATTATTGGTGCGCTATTTCGTAAGCTTTGACTTAACATGCTGTATTTGCGATAGATTAACAGTACACATTTCGCATATGGATCAGACTGCTACTGTCATTCCGACCTTGAACCAAGTATGAAGTTAATGCAGCGAGGAGGATTTGGTGTGGGCATATTATACAATAGATCGAGAAGCCGTATACGCAGTCAATAATGATATCGACATGAGTTGGAATTGAACTAAATTTTACAGAAGCTTCCCTTTATTACAGGCCACCATATATGGCAGTTATGTTACACATGACGGTTTAACATGATGGCTTTCCCTTAACTCCGAATGTCCTCGCTCCATTTTCTCCCGTACAATCATAACATTGCACTTAAGAATTCCGCAGGCTTTCACTGGCACGTTAGTTGCTCTTGCAATTGATGCAGAATGTGTATACTGACGTACTTTCGGTGCAATTCAAATTCAAAGAAGAAATCAACATGGCTTGAATTATCAGATAACGAAGTAGAGCAACAGTGTCCTTTGTCGGATTTATTTACATAGTTTCAATCAATTTCACAGGGTCAAGCCTATTTTCCAGGAGATCTAGCTGATTTTACACATGAATTATGCACTACGATTCAAACAACTGATATCCGCAAACTTTACAGCACTTACATAATTTTTATTAACACAGTAATCCCCATCAATTATATCTTGGCACATAGTTTGCTTAATTCAGCAGTAGAGTTTAGCAGTAATTAAATTGACGAATTGCACTGTCGGTCAGTGCTAACCACAGAATTAAAACAGAATGCGGAAAACATGTATGAACATTCAGGCCTTATAACAACAGTACATCCTGATTACGGGTTAACTGTACCTACGGCTAACCATTCCTCTCAAGTTCTTACAGTAACTCTTCCCGCAACTTCTGAAATATATACATATAAATAATTCCAATTAATTTTGGATATATAAATAACTGAAGGAGGAGGTTACATGCGGAAATGTGAGTGCAAAATTCCCGAGATACCAGGGATACGATGTACTAGAGAAATGCTGTCCGATTTAAACGGAACAGAATACTGTTCTTACAAACTTCTGGGAGTTACTCTATGAAAAGATCGTTAGTAGCAGTGTTGTTTGTTTTATTAATGGCATCAATGGCGCTGGCGGTTGAATCCCCACACACTGCAGCCCTCGTTTGCACCGGTTGTCACAAGATGATTTCCAGCCCGGGCGGCGGTTTCTCAATCGACATGTCCAATATTTCCGGCATAGATAATCTCTGCTTCAATTGCCACAAACCGGAACTGATGGAGAAGTCCTTCAGCCGCGGGGACTTGGCGAATCCTTTCGGATCCACAAACCTTGGTTCACCAGTACCAGGTCGTAAGCAGACCTCCCACAACTGGGCGGCTCCTGTCAACGTACCTGCAGCAGGTGCGTCCACACCGCTCAATCCTTCAATAGCCGCACTGGCAATCACCAAAAATGGAGTAATAAGTTGCGCCAGCTGCCATGGCCAGCATGACGTTTCAGGCAACAATTTGAGCAATATCTTACGCATTCCAAATGACAGCGATCAACTCTGCTTCGACTGCCATCGCGCTCGCAACCTGAAAGATGTCCAGAAAGGCACCCACCCGGTTGATTTTGATTATGCTACATCCAAGGTGGCGCTCAAACCGGGGGAGTACAATACTACTCCGGTAAACGCCAATCCGGCCAACCCGACTTCAGCTATGAAACTGCCTGGCGGCAAGGTGCTCTGCAGCACCTGCCACGGTATCCATTATAGCGATTCGAATGCCAGAACCTTCGACAATGCCTCCTCGTCCAGGTTTGGCAACCTGTCGTCATCGCAGGGCTATCTGCTGCGCACCGACATGCGCGGCGGCCAAGCCAACGGCATCAATATCTGCACTAACTGCCACGCCGGTAAAATGGCCCACAACCGCAAGGGGCAGAACATCCAGTGTGCCGACTGTCACGGTGCCCATGTTGATCCGGGCGACGGCAGCGCCCCCAACGTATGGCTGGTACGCCGCTACATGAACTACTCCGCCGGCGTCAAGCTCGATTCCTACCGCAGGAAAGTAGTAAATACAGGCGTTGGAGCCCAAAGTAACTTTGCCGGCAATGATGGCGTTTGCCAGGCATGCCACGCTGTACCGGCTCCGGGCGGTGCTTACCCGATCGAGCATGCCAGTACCAACCCTACTGTGTGTCTTTCCTGCCATGCCCATGACAGTGCCTCCGGCTCTTTCTCAGCCGACTGCACCAGCTGCCACGGCATGCCTCCCCTTCAGAACACTCCGGGTGGGCCACAGGGTTACGCCAAGACCTCGCAGTATGACTATAAGACTTCCGGAGTTTTCAAAGACGAAGCAGTTTCCGGTCACTCTCGTCACTCATACAGCTGCAACGAATGTCACTCCGGCAACAATCATGCAAACGGCAACTTCCAGCAGGTCTTCATTCAGAAAACCGGTATTATTGCCAGCCTCTTGGGCGCAGTTCCGAACTACAATGCAAATGGCACCTGTTCAACGACATACTGCCACAGCAACGGCGCACCAGTTGGCGGTATAGCAGTTTACAAGACACCAGCCTGGGCAAACGCCAAGAACAGCGCCCTCGGTTGTAGCGCATGCCACGACGCAGCCCCCGCAACCAACGCTCACAGTGGCCACCTGATCTTCGGGTATACATGCGAAAACTGCCACGCAGCGACTGCCACCGGCAGCACTTCGATCAAAGACATCAAAAAACATGTTAACGGCATCAAAGAAGTACAATTCTCCGGCATGGCAACCAATGGCGGAACCGGTTCTTTCAACGACAGCACCAACACCTGTTCCGCACTCTACTGCCACTCCAACGGCAACAAGAACAACCTGCAATACGCAACAATACCGGCCTGGACCTCCGGTGCCAACCTCGGTTGCAACGGCTGTCACGGCACAACCAATACACTTGGCGCTCCTGACTACGCCAACGGTGGCCCAGGCGCAGCTGCTGCCAACAGCCACAATGCACACATAGCAGGCTCAGCATCTGCAATCTGTGCCAACTGCCACTTTACAACCATCAATTCAACAACAGGCGGCACACTGGCCGCACACCTGAGCGGAAACGTGGACGTTGTTTTCAACCCGGCCGTAGCCGGCCCTAACGCCAGCTATAATCCTGTCAACAAGACCTGCGCCAACGTGGCCTGCCACGGCAACTCACAGGCCCAGTGGGGAAGCAAGGGCGGCTGTCTCGGCTGTCACACGTCTTCCATCAACAATCGTGCAGCTATCACAAATCAGTTCAACGGCAACTCCCACCATGTTCAAGGCACCCTGATATCCGGTGAACATTGCTACCAGTGTCACTGGGAAGCCAACAGCGACGGTAGCATCAATGGCGCTTATCATCGTACCTCCGGACCTCAGGTCGATCTGGTTGTATACGGAGCCGGCACACGCCCGACGGCTAACAGCACAACAACCGCGGTCCAGTACATCGCCAACGGTTCAAGAACCGAAATGGCCAAGATCAACAGCCATTGCATCGCTTGCCACAATGACGCCAACAAGTCCATCCAGCCCTTCGGCGATGGCAAGACGCCGGCAGCCTATGCCTGGGATGCCAACAGCATCGCAGCCAAGTTCGGCGACACCGGTACGACCCCCTGGAGCAAGTATTCCGGCAACAACGTAACCCCGAAAAACACCGTTACCAAGGCCTTCTCGGCCCACGGCAACGCAGCAGCCAACAAGGGCGGCTGGAACACTACTGAAACCTGGCCGGACCGTCTGGCCGCATCAAACGTACTCTGCTTTGATTGCCACAATTCACATGGTTCCAACGTAGAAGGAAAAACCACCAGCTACACCAGTGCAACAACCAACGGCGGCATTCTGAAAGAAACCGTAGCCGGCAAGGGCGGCTACGCCATGTCCTACAAGCCGGTGGCCGGCGGCAGCACTACCGAACACAATACCTACAATCCGGGTGCCGCGATCTGTTTCGACTGCCACATGAAAGACGCAACCGGCCTTACACCCTGGGGCTACAAGGCAACTTACGGCGCCACCCAACAGATCATGGGCTTCAACGACAGCCCCTACTTCGGCAATGGCACGTTCGGTCGCCAGTTACAGTTTGCGTACAAGGCCACATCCAACATGGGCGGGCATTTCGGGACATCTTCAACGCTCTCTTCACCGCCCGCACACGCCATTGGTGGTCTTTGCACTCCTTGTCACGATCCCCACGGAGTCAGCCCGACCCTTGGAGCTAACAAGGACTATGCCGTCCCACTGCTCAAGGGCACCTGGGTCACCTCTCCCTACAAGGAAGACGTATCAACAGCCGACAATCAGAACTACATAGCGACTGCAGCTATTGGATACACCGGAGACTATGAAGGTCCGACCAGAAGTCAGGCAAAGCTGGACAGCCTGAACGCGGCAAAGAAGTCCTTCAAGATCGACCAGAACACATTCTCAACCACGGCTAAATTGAATGCGGCCGTGAACGGCGTTACCCAGACGGACGCGCAGTTTGCCGGTTTGTGCCTCAACTGCCACGCAAAACAGACCCTGACAAACGGCACTACCCACACCTGGAAGGACAAAAACAGAATCCACGAATCGGTCAAGGGCTGGAAAACAGCCAACACCACGATAGAGCACAACTACACCTGTTCGAAGTGTCATGCAGCGCACAACGCAAGCCTCCCCCGCCTGATGGTAACCAACTGCCTTGATAAAAAGCATAGAGGTCGTGTCGCTAACAATGCAAATCCGATAACATCCGGAAGCTATCGCGGCGATGAAGGCAGTGGTGCGGGACACATGCCGGCAAGCTATTCGGCACAAGTCGGCGAAAGTGGAAGATTAACAGTTAACAACTCCTTCACCTGTCATGAAAACAATGATACGAATCAGTTGTGGAACACTAAAACACCCTGGACCAGCACAGGCACTACAACGCCTCCACCAACCGGCGGCGGTACAACTCCGCCGACCGGAAGCGCACCGACAGTTCCCGTCATTAAAGCTGAGCCTGACCTGAGGTGTTCCAGCGGATGTTCGGCAACTCTGGAGTGGGCCGCCTCATTGAACGGCAATACCGGCGCAGCAACCCAGTATCAGGTGCAGGTCAGCAGAAGCTCTTCCTTCTCGACGATCCAGTACTCATCGGGCTGGATTACAACCCTGAGCTACAGACCGTCAATCAGCACCGGCTACACCTACTACTGGCGTGTTCAGGCACGGGACAGAACCAAAACAACACTGATCTCGGCCTGGTCTGCCGTGGATAGCTTTGTTGTAGCAAGGTATTAAAGATGACTGTTTTTATGAAGTAGACTGAGTTGTTATCAGGAGTCCTCCTTACCTTTCGATTTCATGCATACCGGTAAGGAGGACTCAAAAAGCTAAATTGCATTTCGTTATTAACCAGCGTCTTACAGCGACAACTGATTCATAATAGTTCATGCAACACGACTGCAGCCATATACTTGAAAACTGCAGATAAGCAGGACCTGACGCGGGTTTATAAAATTGACTGATATTTACAATACATCTATAATTTTCATTTTGGCAGCAATGTTGACAACAGGCTGCCTGGGATCGGCACAGGCATTCAGCATTATTCCGGCTCCCTCCGCTGCCGGCAAAAGTTTTGTTCCTTCAGAATCGTACGAATTGGGAAATGGTAGGGCCGGCGTTGTAATGCGGCAGCCAATCGAATTTGCCAGTATCACCAGAGGGGGAACAGAAGGTTTTCTTGCTGCGCTTAAAGCCGAATTCCCCGAGTCGGAAGGCTGGAAATTCCTTGCAGCGACGGAGGATCTGAAAGGTTCTTTTAAAGTCGGCTCATATTATGTTTTTGTAAATGGGGTAGAAGTCAGCAGTTGTGGTGGGGGTTTTGCTTTTGATTACATCCCGGGAGAATTAGATCCGGTACCCGGAGGTAAAACTGAACTACACTGGATTCAAAGGATCGTGTCAAACCACAAGAGGGGCTCGGAGCATGGTACTCTTGAAAACAGAATTGACTTCGGGAGATCAGGAAACAAAAAAAAGCGACCGGAAGCACCTTTTTTTGATGTAGCTTCTAAAGATAAAAAACGGACTCAAGCTCCATCCCGTCCGGTACCCCCACATTTTGTATACGATGTCGGAAAAAACGATCCTGAAAACGAGCACCAATGGATAGCAGAGGTCTACCTGGCAAGCATCAGTAAAAACAAACCTAAAACTGTCACCATTTACAACGGTGTCAACTGGGGCTGGGAAAATAAAACAATGTTGAATTCGCTCCCGGTTGCCAAGTAGCATTTAAAAGAATTACCGAGATGGAATGTCGAAGACAAACCGCGTACTCCTGAAAGTGACTTTGGTTCAAAAGCAGTTCACTCTCGGGATACCGGAAAGGAGGTGGAAAATGAAAAAACGTGCTTACGTCAAACCACGTGTGATTGGTTCAGCAAATGTTCATCCGTGCTAGTGAGTAAAGACACACTTCACGACCGCAGCAAAAAAAATGTAAAGGGAGAATAAAAGAATGAATAAGAAAACAGTATTCAGCGCTATTTTGACGATGGCCCTTACTTTTGGCGTAACAACCGCAGTGATGGCAGATGTTCCGCCACCACCGGTAAACCAGACAATCGGGTTCCCTGACACCAAATTCGACATTGCCACAACAATTTGTTCGAATTGCCATAGTGCCGCCACCAATAACATTGAAAGGCACCACAATCTGATCACTACCGTGGTACCTTCCGCAAGCTGTGTCCGGCAGGCCGGCCAGCCGGCCACTCTTGCTAACGGTTGCCACGTGCTGGTCTCCGACGGAGGCAGCGGCTTCGTGTTCGAGGACTTCCGGACCTGCGTGAGCTGTCACAGCACCTCGCCGCACCATACTTCCACGGCCGCTTTGGCCCAGGACTGCGTGTCCTGCCACGGCAGCGTTATCGACAATCCGTTAGACGGCCACTTCATCCCCGCCTATGCCTTGTCGTCCGTGACCCCGCTTCCGGGTGGCAAAACGGTCATCGTCCCAGGATCAAATCCTGCCGTGACCGCCATTGTCCAGGGATGCGAGGCATGCCATCAGGCCGATCCGGCGGCAACACCTGTGCCGATCTTCAGCAATGCCGATACTCATCATGGCACCAACCTCGGGGTAAATGATGTTGCTCAGTGCAACTGGTGTCACAACGTGTCCACCCCTGACGCAATAACCATTCGCCAGTGCGAGGCTTGCCACGGCGTGAAGTCACTCCACAACATCCAGGCGCAAACCCCGGCTGCTGCCAACCTCACTACGATCGTACCGGGCGCTGAGGACCGTGGTTATGGCCACATCGGTAGCAACACGGATTGCCAGGGCTGCCATACTTCGATTGTCGGTAGTTCCTCACCCTTCTCCGCTGCCATAGTTCCGTTTGTCTCCGGTCAGAGCACTCATGTTGCCCTGATTGGCAAAGTGACCACCCTCACCCTGACCGGTACCGCCTTCTCCAACATTGGCGGTGATGGCGTTACAGCCTTCAAGCCGACGGTGACCATCACCAACGGAACAACCACTCCTCTCGTCCTTGAGCCTTTCTCGGCCACCGAGAGCGAGATCAAGGTACTTGTGCCTGCTCTTGTCGCCGGGAGCTACGATGTCAGAGTTACAAAAGAAGGCGTCCAGAGCAACCTGATCAAGCTCACCGCTGTTCCTCAAGTGCTTGTCAAGTCTGCCGTACTCGGTTCCAGAACAAGCCTGACCATCACCGGTCAGAACTTTGGTGCTGCTCCTACAACCCAGTACAACTCCGGTTTGGGCGTCTTTGTGGGTACTCAACCTGCCAAGATCGTCTCCTGGAGCAACTCGAAGATTGTAGCCACCAGCACAAGCTTCAATGCTGGTACAAAGGTCGTAGTAAAGACCCTTTTTGGTCAGGTTTCCGGCACCATTTCCGGTGCAGTCAAGAAGGGAAGATAATCCGCTCTTGTTGAATGTGTTTGCATGCTGTTGAAGCCATGGGGAGTACCAAAAGTGCTCCCCATGGTACCTTTTACAAGATATATGCTTCTATTTGATCCGATAATTAATGAAAAAGCGTTTGTACGTATTACGAACAAGAAAAATGGAGTTAAACATGGTGCGATTTTATTCTCTGCTGATGGCTGCCATCCTGGTCTTCACCTCCGCTCCGGCCAATGCCGGGGACAAAAAGGTAATAGTCGGTTTCCGTAATGCCTCCGGACTGGCTTCACATGAGAAGCAGGATAAGATCCATCGTGCCGGGGGTCGAATAAAACGGTCCCACAGGCTTTTCAACGTTATTGCAGCTCAGATGCCTGAAGAGGAGATTGAGCGACTCAAGAGCGATCCCTCCGTCGCGTATGTGGAGGAGGACACTGTCGTCAGTGTCGTTCGACCGGTACAAGCATCCGGAACTCCTTCCCAGGAATATCTGGACTCTTGGGGTGTCTCCCACATTGGCGCCGACGCGGTTGTCCTGGCCGGATTCAAGGGAACCGGCATCAAGGTTGCCGTGCTGGATAGCGGAATCGATTACAGCCATCCCGACCTGATAGAAAATTACATTAGTGGCTATAACTTTGTTTACGACAATAACGACCCATTCGATGACTCGATGGGCGCCTTCCAACCAACCGGCCATGGTACCCACGTGGCCGGTATCATCGGTGCCAGGAACAACGGTACCGGTGTAGTCGGTGTTGCGCCCGAAGTTTCCCTTTATGCCGTCAAGGTCCTCACCGCGGGCTTGCTTGGGGATATGAGCGATGTCATTGCCGGCATTGAGTGGGCGATAGAAAATAAGATGCAGATCATCAACATGAGCATCGCTAGTCCCGACCTGTCACTGGCTCTCAAAGACGCCTGTGACAAGGCCGCTCAGGCGGGGATTATAATTGTGGCTGCCGCAGGCAACTACAACCTCCCGAATATTTATTATCCCGCGGCCTTTGATTCGGTCATTGCCGTGACGGCAATCCAACCGGACAACACCCGTCCCCTGTACAACTACGGTCCGGAGGCGGAACTGGCAGCACCCGGAGTCAGCATCAAATCAACCATACCGGGTGGAGGTTATGGATTCCTGACCGGAACTTCCCAAGCGGCACCCCATGTCACAGGTGTCGTAGCACTCATCCTGTCTAACGGCATCCAGGATGCTAATGGCAACGGTAACGTTGTCGATGAGGTCCGACAGCGCATGGCGATGACTGCCAGGGATCTTGGTGATCCCGGCAGAGATTTTATGTTTGGCTATGGATTGGTCGATGCCGCACGGGCTGTCGGTGTTTCAGTTCCATCCGAACCCCAACCGCCGGTGTTTACAAGTAAGCCGGTAACCGCGGCAAAAGAAGGTATGGCATACAGCTACGCTGCAATTGCCACCGATGCCAATGGCGACAGTATCACCTACAATCTTGCAGCTGCCCCGACCGGGATGACAATTGATGCAGCTAAGGGCCTCACAAGCTGGACGCCAACCTTCAAACAGGCGGGGAGCTACACCATTACCATCCGCGCCACCGACGCCGGAGGGCTTTCGGTTGACCAGACCTACACTCTGACGGTTGCCGGCGCCAAAAAGAGCTTCAAGCTTGTCAGGACCATCGGACATTCAAAAAACGACGCGGTTGTTGTCCCTCTTGAAAAAGGCGCTTACACCATTTCGATAATAAACGGTGGTTTAAGTAAAGTTGTTGTAAGAACGTCAGAAAAGCGTCACGACAGGGAGTTGTCTGAGGGGTTTTTCTTTCACCGCCATGCACCCCAGGCAGCCGAGTTTGTCTTTGATGCCGGCACCCCAAAGTCACTTATCTTCATCCCTCACGGAAAACCCGGAACATCCGCTGATATCGAAGTAACCCGGAACTCTTGATGTTGAAATATTACAAGGTGGAAAGAATGAATATATTTGCAAAGTTTACCGTATCGGGATGTTGTTTCCTGTTCATCATGTCTCTGATGATCGGGACGGCCCCTGCCGCCACAACGCCTGAGAAAGCAGACAAAACGGTGGTCGCCAGGGTCAACGGAACGGTTATCTACCACGATGAACTGGCCCCCCTTTTGGAATCCGCCAAAGCCCGTTACAGGAAGCAAGGCAATCAATCCATTTCGCCGGATTTAGAAAAAAATATCCAAAGTAAGGAACTGGATCAGTTGATTGGCAGGGAGCTTCTGGCCCAGGCTGGCGCAAAGGTGGATGACAAGGCCTTCGCGGAAAAGGTCGAACTCCGGATCAAGGCTCTGACTCAGGCACGATTTCACAATGCCAGTAGTGCAGAAAAGGCAAAGTCTGTCACAATAGACCCCCATCAACGGGAAATACTCAGAAAAGATGCGCTCGTCGATGCATATCTTGAGAAGAGTGGCATAGCCAACCTCCAGGTGCCTGAAAAGAATCTGAAAGAGTTCTATGAGAAGAACAAACAGGGCTTGGCTGTGCTCGAAACGGTGAAAGCGAGTCACATCATGGTTGAGCTCTCTAAAAAAGCCAAGGCTGCGGATGTTGAAGAAGCCCGGAAAAAGATCCAGAGCATCAGCGATGAACTCAAAAAGGGTGGCGATTTTGCCGAACTGGCCAGGAAACATTCGAACTGCGCTTCCGCTGCGAATGGTGGTGACCTCGGTTATATCAAGAGGGGTTACATGCCTGGTGACTTCAACAAGGTTGCCTTCGCGCTCAAGCCGGGTGAAACGAGTGAACCCATCCGTACACAGCATGGGTTTCATATAGTAAGGGTTTTTGACAAAAAGCCCGAAAGAGTTCAAGAATTTCCGGAAGTAAAGGACACAATAGCGAAATATCTCATCAGAGATTACAAGAGAACCAAGATTGAGGAGATCATCTCAGAACTCAAGCTTAAAGCCAAGATAGAGAGATATCTTAACGACTGAGCAGTAGTTTTGCTGTGCGTTGTTTTAGTGTTGCAGATAGTTTATTGACAGAATAGTTGTGAACGATAGTGCGTGAGGAGATAATGAAAATGAGAGAAGCAGGCAGGGTGTGGGCAGTGATTGCGAAGTTGCTGGTGGTTCTGTCCTTACTGGTTTCAACCAGCGAGGCGGCTGAGTATGTGCTCAACAACCGGACGCTAAACCGGAATACACTGGCGGTCGTGGATGATGCAACGGCCTCAACGGGTTTGTATTCGTTCAAGGTTGACGGCAAGGAACTGATGTGGCAGCAGTGGTTCTGGTATCGCGTTGGTTCAACCGGCGGCGAGGCTTCACTTGAGAGTTTGGGAGTGCCAGTGGTGACATCTACTGCCACAAGCGTTTCCCTCACTTATACCAAGCCTGGCGAATTCTCCATAAGCGTGCTGTACCAGCTGACTCCCTATGCTGTTGGGCAGTACCGTGCCGATCTGAAGAAGACAGTGAAAATAACCAACATCTCGACCCAGCCCCTGGATTTCCATCTCTTCGAATACAGCGACTACGAAATCACCCAGCTTGCCACTCAGGATGACAATGTGGAAGTTGTCGGCACCCGTGTCTACCAGACCGGACCCCAGACGTTTTCAGATGAAGGTATAACGCTGGTTCACGAATCGAGCCTGCCCCCCACCAGTTTCGATATCGACAACAACCAGATATATCTCCTTCCCTATCTGAAGGATGCCGATACTTTGAATGTTGAAATACCCCAAACCACCTACAGCTACGGCGACGACATGCAGTTCGCCTACCAATGGGATCTTGCGATCTCCGTCGCCGGAACGGTGAGCTTCGACATCACGGATAAGGTTTACCCAAATCTTCCACTCACAGCCTCCAAAGTTCACACCGGGACTACTGTTGATTACCAGGGATCTGCCGACTACACCATCAGCTTCAATAACACCCTCAATAATTGGCCTTACAATACAGCCCTGAACAACATAAGAATCATAGACTCTCTTCCGGATAACACCTTATTTACAGCAGCCTCTACCGGCGGCGTCCATGACCCGGCCACCAACATTGTTACTTGGAGTCTTGGGAACCTTGCAGCTGCCGCACCGTCACAGTCGGTGCAAGCCTCCGTCACGGTTAACTCGTTGAAGGACATCACCAACGAGGCCATCCTGGTAAGCGACGAGGCATTTCCAACTCGTGTTACCGACCTTGCGGTCCTTAGCAATCATCCGCCATCAATTACGTCTTCGGCTGTAACTGCTGCATATACCGAAACTCTCTACTCATATCAGGTGAAGGGGAGCGACGTTGATGCAGGAACAACATTGACCTACACCCTTGCGGCCGGACCGGTCGGCATGAAGATCAATTCTTCAACAGGAGTAGTCACCTGGACCCCGACAATTGCCCAGACAGGCTCACATCAGGTGAACATACAGGTAAGCGACGGTTCCTTGTCTGCCGCACAAAGCTATACGGTCAACGTAATCAAGGTGAATCGTCCTCCGGTTATAACTTCTGTGGCACCAACCTCGGGAGTTGTTGGCCAACCCTATACCTACGCTGTTGCTGCCAGCGACCCCGACGGCGACGCCACTACATTAAATCTCGAACAGTCAGCTTTTACTCCGGTACCACAGGGGATGACGATGACCGGTAACGTCATCAATTGGATTCCCTTGGCATCCCAGGTCGGCACCTACAATATTTCCATAAGCGCTACCGATTCGAAGTTATCCTACACCGTTCAGAATTTCCCCATAACTGTCGTAGCGGCAGGCAGCAAACAGACACCTACCATTACCTGGCCAACTCCGGCAGCAATCACCTACGGTACGGCACTGTCAGCAACCCAGCTGAACGCAACCGCCAGTGTTCCGGGCAGCTTCGTTTACACGCCGGCCTCCGGCACACTTCTGAATGCAGGCACACAGGCCCTGGCGGTGGTTTTCACACCGACTGATACAACCAACTACAATAATGCAACTGCTACCGTTTCCATGACGGTCAGCAAGGCGGCCGCCACGGTTACTCTGGGCACTCTGGGCCAGACCTACAGCGGAACGGCCAAGTCGGCCACAGTAACCACCAATCCGGCCGGTCTCAGCACGACTTTCACCTACGGCGGCAGTGCAACCGCTCCGACGGCGGCCGGTACTTATGCCGTTGTGGCTACTGTCAATGATGCTGACTTCAGCGGCAGCGCGACCGGCACACTGACCATCGCCAAGGCCACTCCGACGGTTACCTGGTCTGCTCCCACTGCGATTATCCTTGGTTCCGCCCTTTCCGGCACACAGCTTAACGCAACAGCCAGCACAGCCGGTTCTTTCGTCTACTCCCCGGCATCCGGTACGGTCATGAACACCGCCGGTGCCAACAGCCTGTCGACTACTTTCACACCGACCGATACGGCCAACTACACCAATGCCACCGCCACCGTCAGCATCACGGTCAACGGCAAACAGAATCCGGTCCTCACCTGGGCAACTCCGGCAGCGATCACCTACGGTACGGCTCTGTCCGCAACCCAGCTGAACGCAACTGTAGGCGGCGGCGTGGCCGGTACCTTCAGCTACTCTCCGGCCAGCGGTACGGTTCTGAATGCCGGTTCGCAGACGCTGACCGCTACTTTCACACCAACCAATACGACAACCTACAACACGGCAACAGCAACGGTTACACTGACCGTCAACAAGGCGGCCGCATCAGTTGCCCTGTCCGGACTGACCGCTACTTATGACGGTTCCGCCAAGGCCGCTACCGCAACCACCACACCGGCCGGCAAGACGGTTGCCATCACCTACGCCGGCAGCACAACCGCTCCGACCGCTGCCGGTACTTATGCCGTGGT
>JACMKN010000086.1 GCA_014380135.1 Deltaproteobacteria bacterium | reverse complement strand
GGAACGGGGCAACTGCCATTCCCCCCACACCTTGCCGCAGTGCTGAATGGTACCGTCCGGGAAAACAAGCTTTGGTGCAACAATGCCGATGTCTAAATTGTTTTCCAGAGTCTCCACCAACGGCAAAAGCCAGCCGGGTGTGACCGCGGTGTCGTTGTTCAAAAACAGCAAATATTTTGACGTGGCCCAGTCGGCACCTTGGTTGCAAGACCTGGCAAACCCCAAATTTTCGGAATTGGTAATACTATGGAACCAGGGCTTACTCCCTCTCCACAATTGCAGGAATTCCTCTGTGCCGTCAGTCGAAGCATCATTGACAACAATGACTTCATAGCTGCCCGGCTCGGTATTACTTTCAATGGATGCCAGACACTGTTGGGTAAATTGCAGCTGGTTATGGACGGGAATGACGATACTGACAAGAGGGGTGGAGTTCATGCAGACATCCTGAATTCAGTAATATTGGAAACCAAGGTCGGAAAGAAATCGGCAGATAAGTCAGGGTGAGACTAGACCGGCGGAGACGCAGAGCATGCGCCTCCGCCATGGGATAAAATTTAGATACTGCAAAGAAACTCGCGGGCTGCCGCATTCCATGGTTCAAGCTGGAGAGCCTTTGTCACGAATGTCCGTGCCTGCTCGGCATACCCATTGGCGGCGCTGATCTGTCCCAGCGCCAGCAACGTCTCTACATCGTTCGGTTGCTCCCGGAGAATTCCGGTGAAAATCCGTATGGCATCATCGGTCCTGCCCAAGGCTGCGTAATAGAGGTTGGCCAGGTTTTTCCCGAAAGTCGGGTTAGCCGACTCCAGACGCAGCGCCTGTTCGTGTGCGACCAGGGAACGGCCAAGATCGCCCGATTGAAAGGTCAGTACTCCCAGGTCATTCCAGGCCAATGCATACGCCGGCACGGACCGGACCAGATCTTCCAGCGCTGTCACCGCCTCGGCGGCCCTGCCCTGTTCGGCCAGTTGCAGGGCCTCACGATAACGCTCTTCCGGTGTTTTGCTGACGGCAGTCATACCGGCAATAGTCTGGCGGAGCCCAGCCAACAGGGTATCCACATCTCCCTGAGCTGCAGCGGGAGCGGGAGTCGGCGGCGTAACCGGAACAGTGGGAATGATTGGTGCGGCGAGAGAGTTCAGCATATCGCGCGCGGCGTTATTCCACGGTTCAAGGTCGAGTATTTTGTGCAGAAAGTGTCCGGCTTCATCAGGTCTGCCGATCCTGCTGCTGATCATGGCCAATGCCCCCAACACCTCGGCGTCGGTCTGTTCCTCCTTGAGCAGGCCGGTATACAGAAAAATGGCGTCATCAGTCCATCCAAGTTCAACAAAATAGAAGCTTGCCAGATTTTTACGGAACGTACGGTTGCGGGGGGCAAGCCGCACCGCCCTCTCAAAACGCCCCAGGGTCTGCAACAATTCACCCTGCTGATAGAGCAGCACCGCGAGATCATTGTGAGCCTGGGGAAAGTCGGGGAAATGCTGTATAAACTGGCTGATTTTGGCTATCGCCGCTTCAGGAGTGAGCGTTCTCAGCGTTGTTTCCAACTCTTCATACCTCTGCCGAGCCTGCATATCGCGCATAATGTCCATGTCTCACCTGTCTGCTTAATTAATTTAAGATACACTAGCAATAACCGCTCAGTATTGCAACAAAGCAGGCGCCATTCCAGGGTTGCGTTCGAGAAAGACGGCACGCACTCCCTGTGCCTCCTGTGCTTGTCCGAGCAGTTGGAGCAACTGCAACAGCTCATTCACAATCCTTGGATCATCGGGGGTAGCGCGGAATGAGTCCAGAACGTTCCTGAGTTGTTCAGCGGCCATGGCAGGTTGGGTTGATTCGGGCGCGGTTCCCTCCAGCGCCTGTATGTCTGCGGCAATCTGGGCGTCCTCGGGATGACGCTTCAGATATTTTCTCAGCAGCAGCAACACTTCCGTTGTCTTGCCCAAGCAACTGCCAACTTCGGCCATTGCCTGCAGGGCACTCTTCTGGCCTGAATCCTTTTCCAGGGTCTGCAGTAATAAACTATAGGCGTCTTCGAGTTGGCCTTTCGCCTTCTTTGCCATACCCATACCACAGAGTGCCTTGACATTACCTGGGTCCAGATGCAACACGTTGCCGAACGCAGCTTCAGCAGTGTCATGATCCCCCGCCAAGAGCGAAATTACTCCAATTCCAGCATTGGCGCGGAGGTCGGCTGAATTGGCTTCCAGCACCTCCTCAAACAGAACCCGCCCCTCATCCAGTTGACCCAGGCTGGCAAGACACTCACCCATCTCGCTCAGCAGGGCCAACCTTGCCTGGGCAAAGGCTTCCAGCGCTTTCTCAAAATTTCCCTTGCCCCGGTAGTGGGCACCGGCCTTCAGCCAATCATGCATTTCGTGGGTTTTCATTATCTATCCTTTCAATAATCAGATATCAGTCTTCAGTGGTATAGCGATTCAATACACCCTTCAACCTCTGCGAGCTTGACAGTTTCTGCAGGATGGATGAAGAGGAGTGCCCCACCAGAGGAATCAGGGGGTAACGACTGCTTTCATGAATCACCTGCTGGACGCTACGTGGGCGTACAACACAGTTTCCATCGGCATGCCATTCGACAGAGAAGCCTTCGGCGGTATACAGTTCTTCATCATCACTGTGTACAAACCCCTGCCAGCGGGCCAAATAACGTTGCATATTCTCACAGTCATGCTGTTTGCGCCCTTCGCTCTGCTCCTCATGATGGGTAACAACGGCGGCCGGAGTGTACAGTATTCGCTTGCCGGCCTGGCCGGCCCGCAGACAAAAATCCACGTCTTCAAAGCCATTGCGAAATTGTTCGTCAAATCCACCCAGTTCGCTATACAGCTGCCTGGAGACAAGCATACAGGCCGCGGTAACGCATTGCATAAATCTCTTTTTATTGACAGCCGGAGTGTCGGCATCAAAATTTTTGAATATATGGTAGCCGATGCCGTTTCTGTTGAACGCCACGCCGGCGTGCTGCACCTTGCCGTTGGGATAGAGCAGCTTGGCACCGACGATATCAGCCTCCTCTTCATGAATTCCGGATAGCAGTGCATTCAGACAGCCAGGTTGTGGTACGGTATCGTTATTGAGGAAAAGCAGATATTTACCCTTGGCTAGCTGTGCTCCCTGGTTACATGCTTTGGCAAATCCCAGGTTCCGGTCGTTGCTAATCACTCGGATGCGGGGCACCTGGCTCATCAGGAACTCGGGGGTCCAGTCGCTCGATGAGTTGTCCACCACGATCACCTCGTAGGGAATCCCATCCCCGGTGACCGCGAAGAGCGCCTCCAGACACGCTCTGGTGTAGCTGGCCTGGTTGAAGACCGGAATCACCACGGAAACCTCGATGCCCTGCCTCAGCGCTTTTTCAGGGGATAGCTGAACCAATTTACCAGGGGCGAGAAGGGAACCACTGGCCGCGATTTTTTCTTGAAGGAGCGCCCTCAACTCGGCAAAGTTTTTTTCTCCTGGGTTAGCCTCTTCGAGCAGGTTAAGCCGTGCAACGGCCAGTGAATAGTTTCCGGCATTGAGGTAGAGAGAGACCAGATCCAGGCAGGCCTGATGGTTATCCGGACACTCGGCAAGGCTCTTTTCCATTAGAATGATTTTTTCGTGCGTATCGCCGGTTTTTTTCCCTTGAAGGTAATGGAAGCCCGAACGTATTTGAGCCTGGGTGGCCCCCGTCTGCTGCAGTTCGTGAAAGGGAAGTGTGGTCAGACTCTCGTATGGCGCGATCCGTTCTCCCAAAAAACTGAAAATATTCAGGTTAAGCTGCATCAGGGCATTCTTTTGGCGTTGTCTGAGCTCGTGGTCTCCCGCGACCTCTTGGGCGTACTTCTGGTAGACGTAGCGCATGCTCTTCAGGAAGGTTGGGAGTGTACCACTAGTCATGCCGCTGCCATCAGTGCGGAAGGTAAATTCGCATGTAACCTTGGGGTGGTGCACGAACCGGAAATGGCGGGACATCCTGACCCAGAGGTCCCAGTCCTCGTGCCGCTTCAGGGACTCGTCGAAGAGGCCGCTTTTAAGCAGACAGGACTTTTCGTGCATGATGCACAAAACCGGAATGAAGTTTTCCACCAGGATGCGCTGGTAATCAAAGTCGCAGGAATAGAGGATCTTTTTCTCGAAGGTACGGTAGCTCCCCTGTTCAGGGCGCTGCAGAGCGCGATAGGCATCCGTATAGGCCACCTGGTGCTGGTTGGCCTGGAGCAAATGCACCAAGGTTTCCAGATGATCGGGATAGAAAATATCGTCGTCATCCAGATAGGCAATATACTTGCCGCGCGCGGCACCGATGCCGGTGTTGCGGGCTGCCGCCAGCCCTCGGTTCATCTGGTGGCGCAGGTACACGATCCTCCCCTGGTGCGGAAGGGCCTCCAGGACGAAGTCCACCTCGCTGCCGGCGTCATTCACCACCACGATCTCAAAATCGGTGAAGCTTTGGTTCAGGATGCTCTCCAGCGCCATTCGAAGCGTCTCCGGACGATTGAAGGTTGGCACGATCACCGAAACCAGCGGTGCCGGGTCGGCTTCCCGCCGTCCGCCTCCCTGGAGCGCGCCCGGCCCGTTTTCGGGGGC
Source organism: Deltaproteobacteria bacterium (assembly GCA_014380135.1). Taxonomy (GTDB): domain Bacteria; phylum Desulfobacterota; class Desulfuromonadia; order Geobacterales; family Pseudopelobacteraceae; genus JACRCG01. Next base: position 2,238 of record JACMKN010000086.1, on the reverse strand, counting down.
CAAATGTGCGTAGTTTTCGATCCGTTCCCGAAGCCGCGCCATCTGGACCTGGTGCTCAGGATGTTGATCACGTAGACGGCTTGCGCTGGAACGGACCTCATCCAGGTCATTAGTCCCGAACAGGGCGCGGGGCTCGTAATGCCGTGCCGCCAGTACCGAATCCAGTGCCGCAATAAGCCTTTGGGACGCCGTATCTACGAACTCAGCCTGCCACGCTGCCGCCGCGGGGATCTGCGGCAGCAGGGGGCGGCTCTTGTGGCTTATGCGCAGCCGGGCCCAGTCAAAGGCCTCCCAGTTGCCGCTGGTCATGGTGGCCCCTCCCGAAGTGCGCCAGCTAAAGGCGCAGGTCACCGTGGGGACATGATTGAATTGGTAGTGGCGGGACATCCTGATCCAAAGGTCCCAGTCCTCCAGTCGGTGCAGTAAGGGGTCAAAGCTTTCCACCAGTTCCAGGCACTCCCTGCGATGCATCACACAGAGAACCGGGATGAAGTTTTCGAACAGGATGCGAAGAGAGTCGAACTCCTTGCTGTATGGAAGGTCGCGCCCGATCTCGGTCATCACCCCATCGCGCTCTTCCAGATGAACACGATGGGCGTCGGAGTAAGCCACGAAGGAGCCGTCTGACTCCAGGCGCTGTATCAGGGTGGCCAGATGTTCCGGGTAGTAAATATCGTCATCGTCCAGGTAGGCGATGTATTTCCCCCTGGCCGCACTAATGCCGGTATTGCGGGCGGCGGCCAGTCCTTTGTTGGTTTCATGGGAAAGGTAGGATATTTTCAGTGAATTGAACGTTTGGATAACGGATAACACATCCTGCCCGGCATCATTAACCACGATGATCTCGAAATTTTGGAACGTCTGGTCGAGGATACTTTGAATGGTATCCTTCAGCATGTCGGGGCGATTGAAGGTGGGAACGATTACCGAGACGAGAGGGGAAGCGCTGACTGCTGTCCCAAGCATTTTTTCAGCTTGCGCAATCAGCGCCGGGGCATAAAGAGCAGCATTGTTAATGATTACTTGCGCATGTTTACGATCAAAATCCTTTAGCGCCTCCTGAAAAATCCCGGTGTCATGTCGACGATATTTGAACAAAGGGTGAGGGACACGCTTCCCGTAATATCCCAACGCACCTGCAGCAATCCAAAAATCCCAATCTTCGACGGCTTTCACATTCTCGCGGTAGCCGCCGACCCGTTCCCATACTTCGCGACGATATAGAGCACAGTAAGAAATGTGGTTGGCATGGATAAGGCGGGAAAAATCATATTCTCCGGCCTGCACAACCCCCTCGACTCCGTCGAAGTCCAGCCGGTCAGTGTACGCAATGGCAATTCCAGAATTAGATTCAAGTAATCTCAAACATTCCTCAATCATTGCAGGTTCAATCATATCATCCGCATCCAAGCAAAAGATGAAAAGTCCTCGCGACGCGCTGATGCCATTATTGCGTGATATCGCAGGCTGACCAGAATTCTGCTGGTTGATAAGGGTTATTGTATGAGAAGTATATTTCTGGATGAGTGATTCGGCAACTTCTCTGGTGTTGTCAGTACTGCCGTCATTTACGATGATTAACTCAAAGTCTTGCAAGGTCTGATTAATTACACTGGTAACCGCTTCGGAAAGATAGTGGGCGTAGTTGTAGCAGGGAATAATTACTGAAACCAAGGGGGAGTTGGACTTGGCAGAGTTTGAAATGTGGTCTAAAATTACAGGAATGTTCTCATGAGTTTGTCTGGCGAACCAAGCGTCTTCATCTTCCGAAGATCTGTTTTTCTCGTTTTCTTCAGGTGGCCGGCAAACTCGTTCTTTATCGAGAACTATCCTTGCTATTCTGTCTAGACTAGGGTCTCTATTCGGTAGCAATTCTTCTATGCTTGTATATTTTAATACACCGGTATGCGGGTCTGGCATGCCAACAAGTGGAAATGAGATATTATATCGGAAAAATATTCCATAAGCATATCTATATGCCATCCTTGCGACAGTGGCAGATTTATAATCAAATGCTAATTTCAAATATCCGTCTAGTATATTCTCATACCCGTCCACACTTTTAATCGTATTGACAAAAGGCAAGTCGCTTATCATTGACCCAGATGCTACTGAAATTACCTTGCCCTTGCACGCCATCTCTATACCAACAGTACTTTGATAAACCAGACCAATATTCGCAATCTCCATGAGAGAGTAAGAACTGATATTGTCTTCAGGCATTATGAATGAAATATT
>JACMKN010000085.1 GCA_014380135.1 Deltaproteobacteria bacterium | reverse complement strand
GATAAACTTGCACAGAAACCTGACGACGTCGTGGAGGCAACAGACGCGACCTCTATTGCACAAGGCGTTGTTGAGGACCATGCGGACATTCAAAACGCTCAAGCGGATAGCGGAGAACAGTTGTCAAGCAAGACCAAGTCACTTTTCAGGATTGGCCCGGGCCTGATCACCGGTGTGGCGGATGACGACCCTTCCGGAATAGGAACATATTCAGTTGCAGGTGCGCAATTCGGTTACCAGCTTCTTTGGCTGGCTCCCATGTGCGTGCCACTTATGATCGCCGTGCAGGAGATGTGCGGACGCCTGGCACTTGTGACGAGCAAGGGTCTGTCTGCCAACATCAAAGAGCACTACCCGAAATGGTTATTGTATAGCGTGCTTATGCTCCTGGTCGGAGCGAACACCATCAACGTCTATGCGGACATCAACATAATGGCCGCCTCCATGAAGATGCTCTTCGGATTGCCATTCGAATTGTGGGCGACGGTCCTGACGGTCGGAATAGTGGTGGCCCAGATTACCATACCGTATAAGTACTACGTCAAGTTCCTGAAGTATGCTTGCTTGTCGTTGTTAGCGTATGTGGTCATTGCGGTACTGCCCCAGGTCCATGTGGACTGGAAACAGGTTGTACACAATCTGATAACCCCGCAATGGAACGCAAGTCCCGGATATATTCTCACCATTGTAGGCTTCCTGGGCACCACCATCTCGCCGTATCTGTTCTTTTGGCAGGCCGGAGAACAGATCGAAGATGATATAGCCGAAAACCTCACCGATGATGCCGGGTTCAGGGCAAGCCGGGTCAAAAACTCGGAGATACGATCGATACGCTCCGACACAGCGGTCGGTATGATCTTCTCCCAGATCGTCACCGTTTTCATCATTGTCTCCACTGCGGCAACGCTGCACGTTTCAGGCAAAACCGATATAAACACAGCTGAGGACGCAGCCCGCGCACTCTTGCCGCTTGGTGCGTCGGCTTACTGGCTATTCACTCTGGGTATCCTGGGTGTCGGATTGCTGGCTATTCCGACACTGGCCGGTTCGGCCGCGTATGCAGTTGCAGAAACCGCTGGATGGAGGAACGGTCTCTACCGTCGATTCAGCCGTGCAAAGGGCTTCTACGCTACCATAACCGTGGTAATAGTCGCAGGGTACCTGCTCAACTTCGTGCAGGTGATCAGCCCGATAAAAGCCCTTCTCTATTCCGCAGTTTTCAACGGTTTGGTCGCACCTCCGCTCATTGTTGTGTTGTTGTTCATCTGCAACAACCGAAAGATTATGGGAAAGAACGGTAACGGTTGGCTATCCAATACACTCGGGTGGCTCGCCGTGATTATTATGACCGTAGCCGGGGGATTGTTGATCTGGTCGCTCTTTACCGGAAAGGCTGCATGATTGAATCGAAGTAGGTCTTATTATGACGTGACGCTGAGGAACCGGGCTGCCAGACCGAAGTATTGTGGGTTTTCAGTCGGTACATATCCGCAGTATTTAACGTACCAGTCGTTTGACAAATCTTTGGAGAACCACCTTGCGTATTCTTGTTTATTCTATATTTCTCGTTATTAGTATCGGTCCAATTGTCGGCTGCAGCAGCATCCAGCCATCTCCGCCAGCAAAAATCCTGGACGCCTCTACCCATTCGTCGACTGCCTGTCAAAAAGCAGATTCCATGTGGAATGACAAAATCATTCCCACTATGTATGGTGACCTGCCAACCCTCACAGCCCCTGGAATATGGGATCTTTTCACGCTCGCAAAGACCAGCTTTACGATCAGGTCTTTAACCAACGATAGCGACGAACTCGACGTGGGTCATCGCAAGCTCGTCCATGCCTGGGGGGCCGAGGCCCGTTTCCGTTTCGTATCCAGTAAGTCAGCGCGTGGCTATACCGGAATCTATGAAAGTGGTTCCGACTGTGTAATCGGCAGGTTGTCGATGGCGACCAAACCAACAAAAACTAACTCCGTGCCGGCACTGGCCTTGAAGTTTTTTATCTCCGGCCATAAGTCGGAAAATCTGCAAATCATGAACTCTACCAGCGGCCAAAAAAGCCACAACTTCTTTGAAATGCCTTTCAGCAACATCATTCCGCCTCCCGATTCGTTCGCGAAACGTCTGATCCAAAATATATTTCGTAAGGCAGCCGTGGCTTTTGGAGCCAAAGACCCGGACCCGACACATTTGACCGTCGAGCACCTCGCTAAAATCCTGGTTGATGGGACTTCCGTTGTGACTCCAAAATCACCGTATCGACTTATTTTTAAACCGACAATGGCAGCTGGCGCCTTGATGAAAGATGCAACGGTCGAATCGGATTTCCGGACAAACCTGGCTCGCTATCCGGTCGGTCAAGTGATGTATGACGTGTACGCACTGGATGAAGGTGAATCCGCCGATGACCTTCCAGCGAGTAAAATTGTGGGGAAACTGATTCCGACGACCAAGATCGTGGCGTCAAGCTATGGCGATGAAAAGCTAAACTTCCAGCATAATATGGAAAAGTAAGGATCAATCAAGCGGAACGAGAGGAACCGCAACGACTGAAGCAGTCGATCTCGACGTAAGCTGAAAGAGGAAACCGTCTCGAAGTCCGGTTTAAACAGCCGGTAATAAAGAGTGAGCGTACGAACAATATCTACGTTATTTCCCAGGAGGTAATATGAAAGCCTTGATTATCAGTGCGGACAATTTTGAAGACACGGAGTTGCTGGTTCCCTACTACCGGCTGAAGGAGGAGGGCATTGAAGTGGTTGTGGCCTCTCTGAACCACGGGGCCATCACGGGCAAGCATGGCTACGAAGTGCCCGTGGACAAGACCCTTAACGAAGTTAATTCAGATGACTATGCAATCCTGGTCCTGCCCGGAGGGGCGGCACCTGCAGATGTGAGAAAAGAACCGACGGCACTGGATATAACACGAGATTTTTTCCTGAAGAACAAGCCGGTTGCCGCCATCTGTCACGGGCCGCAGGTCTTGATCAGTGCTGGCCTTATGAAGGGACGCCGCGCCACCTGCTACAAGTCGGTGGCTGATGAACTGAAAGAGGCCGGCGCGATTTATGAGGATCTGGAAGTGGTTGTTGACGCCAATCTGGTCACCTCCCGGCAACCAGGCGACCTTCCTGCGTTCATGCGCGAAATGATGAAACAGCTCGGGCTTTAGCGTGCCGTTCTCGGCGAAAAAGAGGAAGAGTAGATAAAATGTGGAAGAATTACATGAAGGCGTATTAAGCTTGCCTGATTGAAACTGTTTATCAGGAGGATCTGTAGATGAACCTTGAACTGAACCGCGAGTATCCCACACTGGACGAAGCCAGACTGATCGAGGAGATGGTCAAGATAGCCGTCGGACGAATGAAGCCGCAGCAGGGGCGCATCCGCCGCGGCCAGCATGCCAAGGCAACAGGTTGTGTCAGGGGGGTGTTCACCATCCGGGACGATATAGCTGACGACTTGCGTTACGGAGTCTTCCAGAAACCAATGCAGGTGTTTCAGGCGATTGTTCGTTTCTCCAATTCTGCGGAGACGATTGAGACTGATGGTAAGGGCGACGCGCGGGGGATGGCCATCAAGTTGATGGATGTGGCAGGGTCTCCGGCAATTCCCGGGTCCACTAATCGCTGCCAGGATTTCCTGACCGTCAACTCCCCGGTCTTCCCGTTCGCGACACCGGCTGAATTCGTGGAGTTCTTCGAGATCCGCGAGATGCCATTCGTGGGTGATCCGCTAGCCCTGGCCTGGCTTGCTTTTTCCAACTACCGGCACCTGAATATCGCCAGTGAGATCCTGAGCGAAATCGTCACCAGCCCACTGGAGCTGCCGTATTGGAGCGGCTCGCCTTACTGGCTCGGTTCAGCGGAAACAGCCTCTGGTCATGCCGTGAAATACTCGCTTGTTCCCGGTATCGAAGAGACGGGGCCGCCTCAAGATCCGGGCAACATGGCCCATGATTACCTGCACCAAGCCCTGTCGCGGCACTTGAAAACACGGGAAGCTGTCTTCGAATTTCGTGTTCAATCCCAGACCGATCCCGTAGCGATGCCTGTCGAGGACGTATCGGTCGTGTGGGATGAAGCTGTCTCCAGGCCGATCCCTGTAGCAACGCTCACGATCGGCGTGCAGGACGTCGATTCGCCCGAAGGACGGGCCCTGGCAGAAGAGTGCGAGACAATGGCCTTCTCTCCCTGGAATGCCATGGCTGAGCATCGACCAATGGGGGGGATCAACAGGCTGCGTCAGGCAGTTTATCTGGCAAGCCAGGCCAAAAGAGCAGCAAAGAACTAAACAACATTGCGTTGTCACATCAATAAGAGGGAGCAGTCATATGAATCAAGTGACCGTAAGAAACTATCTGGTCCAGCGCCTGGAAGAGGTGGGGGCAGAGATTACTTTGCCATCCCGGGAGATTTCAATTTGTCTCTTCTGGATGAATTGCTGAAGAATCCTCGGTTGAAGATGATCAATTGCTGCAATGAGCTGAATGCCGGGTATCGCTTGGCAAGTTGTGGTGGAGCATCGCACGTGAATAGAGCTCATGCAGGTGGTCAAGGTATCCATATCGCAGTGTCCGATGATGAACCGCCTGTGAAGTGAAATGTAAACCATGAAAGGAAACTATGCTGACCAAATTATCCGCTGACAAAACCGTGAGTGAAGTTGTCGTCCAGGCCAATCACTTTCGCGTCACGCAGGTTAGCAACCTCAATGAGACCATGGCGAAGAAGGACGTGGAGTTCGCCCGCGAGCGTTTGATCTTCGAGGTCTGTCAGCCACAACAAGCGAGGAAAGTACCGGATGAATATATGAGAGGGATCCCTTTATGAAACTCTCCGCCTCCCACCTCAAACGTTACCGGCAAATCACTTCACTGCTGTGGAAATACGGCCACTCCGATCTGGCAAAACAAATGAGCGCGGTGGAAGGTTTCGGCGTCGACGAACCGCCGTCCGCGGTCGGACAGACGTCAACGGACAGCGCAATGCTCGCTGACGGCCAGGCCTTGCCCGAGCAACTGGCGGATGATCTGGAAGCAATGGGGCCGACCTACGTCAAGCTGGGGCAAGTGCTCGCCGCCCGCCCGGATTTGTTGCCCGATGCATATTTGAAAGCGCTTGTGCGGCTGCAGGACAAAGTGAAGCCGTTTTCCTACGCCAAGGTGGAAGAAGTCATCATGGTCGAGTTGGGCGTCAGGATTTCCAAGGCGTTTTCGAGCTTTGAGATCGAGCCGATGGCCGCCGCCTCGCTGGGGCAGGTGCACCGCGCGGCGCTACGAGACGGTCGGGCGGTAGTCGTGAAGGTGCAGCGCCCGAACATCCGCAAGCAAATCGCGGAGGACTTCGAGGTGCTAGAGCAAATTGCCGGCTTCCTCGACAACCACACTGCACTGGGCCACCGCCACCGCTTCCTCGTTACCCTCCAGGAGTTCCGCCTGGCGATCCAGCAGGAACTCAATTACGAGCGCGAGGCCCACAACCTCATCGCGCTCGGCAATAACCTGAAGGAATTCAAACTCATCCAGGTGCCGCAGCCCGTGCCGGATTATTACACGCGATCAATCCTTACCATGGAGGAAGTGCAGGGGCAGAAGATTACCGAGCTCGGCCCACTGGCCCTGCTCGACCTGAAGGGTACACTGCTGACCGAGGAACTGTTCAATGCTTACCTGCAGCAGGTGCTCGTGGACGGATTGTTTCATGCCGACCCGCATCCCGGCAACGTTTTTGTCACGAACGATGGGCGCATCGCCCTCATCGACCTCGGGATGGTGGGCCACACGGCGCCCGCCATGCAGGAGAATCTGCTGAAAATTCTGCTGGCCATCAGCGAGGGTAACGGCGAGTCCGCCGCAGAAATCGCCATCAGGATGAGTGAAAAACTGGAGGAGTTTGCTGCACCCGAGTTTCGCCGGCGCATAACGCAGCTGGTGACTCTGCGGCGAGACCAGGGGTTGGAGCAACTCAATGTCGGCCGCTCTCTCCTCGAAGTAAGCGGTATCGCCCATGAAAATGGGCTCATTGTCCCCAGTGAACTGGTGCTGCTTGGGAAAACCATGATGCAACTGGATGTGGTAGGCCGGATCCTCGATCCGGCGTTTGATACCAATGCCTCCATCCGCCGCAATGTCGCAGCACTGATGGCCCGGCGCATGCGCAGTGATCTCACGCAAGGAAGTATTTACAGCTCGCTGCTAGAGATGAAGGATTTCACGATGGGACTGCCTTCCCGGCTCAACCGGATTATAGACACGGTCACCAACTCCGAGCTTGAGGTGAAGGTGAAGGCCACCGACGCCAAAATGGTGATGGACGGCATGCAGAACATCGCAAATCGCATCACTATGGGCATTGTGTTGGCAGGCCTGATCATCGGCGCGTCACTGCTGATGCGCGTGGCGAACCCTTTCCAGCTCTTCGGCTTTCCGGGGCTGGCAATACTTTGCTTCCTCGCGGCCGCGACCGGGAGCTTTTGGCTCGTGATCAGTATCTTTGTCTCGGATTACAGGAACCGTAAAAAGTATACCCACTGAACGTGGGGTTTGAGTCGCAATGGAACGAAAACCGGGTTAAGCCGTTAGCTTATGATTGCTAAAGAGGGACGTAAACACCTGAGCATCGTCAAGAATATTTACCCCTTCTTTGAGTCTCCGAAAAACTTCCTGGCCTCAGCCGAATTCAGTAACCTTAAAGAGTACTGAGGATGTCCCGATTTAGTTGTGACTTTATCAGTGTGAAGAACGTGAATTTATCTGAGCGGGGTTTGAAGAGATGAAAACTATAGTCATTTTCGGCGCGGGAATATCAGGATTGAGTGCTGCCCATGAATTAGCCCGATTAGGATATAAAGTTTCAGTATATGAAGTTGCCGATCAACCGGGCGGTTTTTTCAGAAGTTCCCGGCTACGTCAAAATAATATGCCTACGGAGTATTCCTGGCACGGCATGGGACCCTGGTATCATAATGCTTTTGATCTCATGCAGCAGATTCCTTTTAGTGAAAAAGGAAGCATTTACGATATGGCCCTTTCGCGACCGCTTGATTTCGGAATTTTCCCGGATAACGATAAAGCTAAATTTTACGATGGACTCAAAAGTATTCCAAATATGTTCAGGATGAACAGATGGGAGTTTGTTAAATGGTCTTACTTGATGATGAAAACATGGACTTCCAACAATAGAAGCAAAATAAAATATGACAAACTCAATGCCGCGCAGGCATGGAAACCATTACTTAAAGAAACTGCCAATAAAACCTGGCGTTCCTGTTTTGGTCCCTGGATCGGCTCGGATTGGCCCAAGGTTTCATTGCAGACTGCCGGTGACTTTTTCAAGAAACAGCTGACATCGAAACCACCGCACCATCATAAAGCAGATCAGGATGGTCCCGCGTGGACACAAGACGCCGGGATCGGCTGGCTGCTGTTTAAAGGTCCCAGTAATGAATACTGGTTTGACCCCTGGGTTACCTACCTTAAAGAAATGGGCG
>JACMKN010000084.1 GCA_014380135.1 Deltaproteobacteria bacterium | reverse complement strand
GGCCGGCGCACTTATCGGCTGAACGCCTTCCAGCAGGTACTGCAGGTCTTCCAGCAGCAGCGAATCCGCAGCTGCCATGCGCTCGGGTTTGAAACGGCTCTGCAGAACAAGCTTGGCTTTGGTAAGGCCGCGGATGGATTCGGCGCGCGCCAGATCGGACATGAAGTCCACCGGGACGGCGACCGCGCCACGGATGACGATGCCCCAATAGGCTACCGCCCACCAGGAAGAGTTCGGACCCCAGATCAGCACCCTGTCTCCCGCTGCCACGCCTTGTTGCGCCAGTAGATTGGCCATCTTCAGGGCCAACTCGTGGAATTCACGATAAGAAACCACCAGCCGGCGCACGCCGGTACGGTTAACAAAGGCGGTCTTGTCACCCAGCGCTTCGAACGTACCGAAAAGATCGATCAATGTCTGCATGGATACTCTTTCTGTCATGCTTCAGTTGCGGGAATCCATCATTGTAATCTTCTACAGTGTATCATTACTTGGCAAATTTGCTTGTGACACATTCAAAAAAAATCCCCCTCAATCCCCCTTTTTAAAGGGGGAGGTTTAAAGTCCCCCCCTTTTTGAAGGGGGGTTAGGGGGGATTTGCCGTTAATTTGGCAATCTGGTTATTTTAGACAAAATCATAAATCCGGGTCATTTATCCCGTCCCCGGCCTCGATCATCGTCGTCCTTATGTCCTTGCCCCTGGCCCCGATTGTGTCCCTGCGACTCGCCTCTCTCCTGCGATCGCTGTTCGTGCCCCTGGAGTTTTTGTTCGTGACCCTGGGATCTTTGTCGCTGTTCATGGGATTCCGGGCCGCGCTGCTGAGGTGCGGTTTGTTCCGGAACTGGCCGCTGAACGTTCTCGCCTCCGCGCCGCGACGGCTGCGTGTCACGGCCGGCCGGAGCGCCCTGCTGATGCGGCGCTGAGCGCTGGATGTCCTGCTGCTGCCTTGGACTTCTCATGCGCGGTTCTTCCTGGCCTCCCCGTTGAGCGGGTGCGGGAGCCCTTCGTTCGACCTGCTGAAAGTGCTGGCGGACCGCCCTGTCACGCGGCTGGTAACGGTAACTCTGGCTGCGCAGCTGATGCTGCTGCTCCACATGGGGATAGCGGTCTCTTGAATACTGCCGTTGGTAGACAGGCAGCGGGGCGCGTGTCGGGGCAGAACGGCGATCCCAGCGGTCCCATCCTCTTCTGTGCTGCTCCCATTCGTGGCCCCAGTGCCTGTCCCAGCGGGGCGCCGCATTCGACTGCCACCCGCGGAAGTACACCGGCGGCTGACGGTAGTATCGCACCGGCACACGCAGGATGAACAGTGGTACAACCTCCGGCTCCACAAATGACCAGGGACCGTTGTACCAGGAACTGGCGTACCAGTTATCGTCCTGATAGACCCAGTACATGCCGTCGTAAAAGAAGTAATTGCCATCCAGCCGGGGTGCGTAGTAGACCGGGTAGCCCGGCACCGGGACTAGTTCCGGGAACACCGGCAGGTTGATGCCGATGCTCACGCTGGGTAAGCCGATACCGATGCTCACCTCGGCCGTGGCGGAAGTCACCGAGCAGGTCAGCATCCACAGCACAATCAATCCGTAGCGTATTTTCTTCATTTTTTCCTCCAGTCTGACAAGGGTTTGTACATACTTACAGCTCCTCTGTTTAGAAATACTCGGCCAAGCCGCTCTCAATCCGCTCAAAACGGGCCAGACGCTCCGGCGGCTGTCCCGCCTCCAAAGCGGTCCGTTCGGCATGCGACAGTTCCAGTTCCGGCGTCAGCGGCCGTCGTTCCAGATACAGGGCCCGTCCGGTTTCCAGCACGATCTTTTCAAAGGGGTGGCGGCAGCTGGGATTCTGCAGCAGAGCCGCCTCGCAGTAGCGGACACCCGTTGCCGAAAGAGTGCGCAGATAGCCGGGTTCCGTCACGGTTTCGCCGGTAACGCAAACGCTCAGGGCCGCACGACGCCGGGCAGCTGCGTGCTGGAAGCGGCGTTTATAGGGGAATGAGCAGTAGTTCACCGGCAGCGAAAGGCCTCGTTCCAACCCGAAACGAACCGACCGCAAGGCACACAGTTCCGACTCCAGCACCGTGACCTTCTCGCCATGGAGAAAGGTATAGCCCCGTTCCGCCAACGGGCCAAAGTTATAGGGCGTCAAGCGCATCTGGTGCAGATTGAGGTGATTGACACCCGCCTCGGCCATTTCAACCATCTTCTGTTTCAGCAGTTGCTCATCCTCCGGTACCGCCGGAATTTCTACCGTTACCGTCGGGATGCAATCCACCGCCAGTCGCAGTTTTTTGAGATTATAGCGGACGGCGCCCAGATCGAAACGGATCTCGTCCAGACCGGCATCCCGCAGGCGGCTGCAGAGATCGGCGGTCAGCAGGGTGCCGTTGGTATAGAGCCAGAGGTGAACATCAGCACCGCAACGCTTGCGAACAGCGCTCAGATAGGACAGGGTCAGATCCGGCGTCATCAACGGCTCGCCGCCGCTGATGCTGACACCGCTGAACCCCAGGGCGGCCACGTAGGCGGCATACTCCTCAGGACTGGTGAAAGCCAGGCCATTGGTAACCGGCGGCCCGTCATCGTCCTGTGCCGTGGGGCAGTAGAAGCAGCGTCCATTGCAGCGGCCATTGACGAACAGACAGGACCAGCCCCCCTCGCCGCAGCACCGGCAGCCGGGAGAAAGACCGTTACAATCCAGCTTGGTCCCGGCGCAACCGAAACCGGCACGCTGATCCAGCCACTGCAGCAGCTCTTTACGATCCGCATTGGCCGCAGCCAGCCGTTCAGGGCCGGCAAAAGTCAGCAGATCGTACAGGCGGCCGTACTCGCGGTGGTTGGACTCGATCAGCCGTTGCTGAATGCTTTCGTCGGGATACGACCGGACATGGAGGGATAATGATGGCACGTGGTAATCCTCTTGGGAGACGGAGTTGTTCGGGTAGAGATATGCATCCGTACTGTTTTCAGGATTCAAAGAGCGCAACCATGTCAAACAACACCAGACCTTTACTATACAGCTGAATAGTAGAAACACAACTACCCGCTAAACGTCCCGTACTGAGCCGCAAAAAACGGATCGAACAGGTTGCAGGACGGGAAATAATTGAATCTTTGCAGGATATGAAGGCGCCCCATTCTCTTGACGTATCAAGAGAATGGGGCTCACAACTCAGACGACCGAAATCCTAGTCGTCGTGCCTGTCGTGTCTGTCACGCCTGCTGTGCCGGTCACGCCGGTCGTGCCGGTCGTGCCGGTCATAGTCGTGATCGTAATAGCGGTCCCTGTGATGTTTCTTCTCTTTTTTGTAGTGCCTTTTTGTATAGCGCCTGACGGGGCGTTCCTCTTCAATATAGATTCGGCGCTCTCTTTCGACATAGTAGGGACGGCCTTCATCGATCCGCACGTGTACCCCCGGCGGAGCCGGCACGTAGCCATTGATGCGGACATTCACATTGGGAGGACCCGGCAGCCCGGGAAGGCCAGGCAGACCGGGCAGGCCGGGCGGCGCGGGAAATCCGGCCCTGGCCTCATTGAGACCGAAGGTGATGGCGACCGCTGTCATAATCAACATGGAAAGAATAGGTTTTATGCGCATTACGGATCCTTTTTCAACTGGCAGTTATTTTCTGTACGAAAGAGGTTGCTTTTCGCCCTGGCTGTTCAATGCCAGGACTAAAAGCAACCCGTTCCATCTGCTTATATCATGCTTTCAGATTTTTACGGTACTGTAACCGTAGTGGCGTCAAGATTGACTGCGGTCTGCGCCAGCAGCCTGCCGGTGACCGATGCCTGATTTCCAAGCGTGATCGTTGTCTGACCCAGCACAATTCCCTCAAAGTGCGTGTTCGCACCGATTTTCACGGCGCCGGCAACCTGCCAGAAGATGTTCTTGGACTGTGCGCCACCGATCAGGATAACGTTCTTGGCAGCGGCCATGTCGAGAGTTCCTGCCACCTTGAAGACCCACACATCTGTTGCGTTGCCACTGAGGGTAAGATTCGTCGGGATATTAAGAGCGGTCCCCCATTCGTAGACACCCGGGGCAAGGGTTTGATCAGTAAGCGTGCCGCCCAGCAAGTTGGTAGTGGCAGCAGAGCTAGCCGGCTTTGCAGCGGCGGCTGTGTACGCGCCTCCCATATTCAGTACAGCTGTATTCAGGTCCACTTTAGTGGTTCCCCCCACATTGTCGGCTGCGTATAATTTTGCGGGCGCGACCACTTGAGCGGATGTAAAAAATGTATCGGTCGGTTCAGTTATTAAATCCCAGCCGGTCAAGGCGATCCTGGCGCTTGGACTCAATCCCACATTCCCGTTCACCTTGGAGCTTGGAACGGTTGCAACACCTGTTTTTGCCAGAATCGCATAGTTGGCGGCCGCGCCAAGGTCCACACAGGCTGCACCCACGCAGGCTCCGCCCGTAGTGGCCGGCCCTGCGCCATTGGCACTTGGAGAGCTTGGACCTGGAGTTGGACTTGGACTTGATCCTCCACTGTCTCCACCGCAGCCTGTCATGGAAACAGCCAGTAATAATCCCGTCAACCACATCTTCTTATTGAATCTCTTATGCATGTTGTTAGCTCCTCTTTCAAATAGTTGCAAACCGGTTGGCTTGTCACCGGAGGAATGTTACATCTATCGTGCCAAGGGGATGCTGCGGATATTGTGGGGGCTAACCTGCTGATTGTGCGGGTTAATGTGGGAAATGAGTTGCAGAGACAAAAAGAAAACCCTCAACGGCGGCCGTCGCATATAACAAAACCGTCAGATATTGAGGCTCACCCCGCAACCGCACGGCATGCGGAAGCGGGGTGAGCCAGGGAACCAACCTGGCAGTTGTTTCATACCCAGAACCATCAGACCGCTAGCCTTTGATTTCGCCCTTTATCCCGATCGTCACTTCCCGGTAGGGGATCTGTTTGCCGCTGGCGGCCAGCGCCTGGCGGGCGGCCACGGCGATGCCGCCGCAGCAGGGCACTTCCATCTTCAAGACCGTGATGCTTTTGACGTCCGATTTGCTGAAAAGCTCGGTCAGCTTCTGCTGGTAGAAGTTGTTGTCATCCAGCTTGGGACAGCCCATCACTACCGCCTTGCCCTTCAGGAAATCCTCGTGGTAGCCGGCGTACGCCACCGGCACGCAATCGGCGGTTATCAGCAGGTCCGCATCCTGGAAGTAAGGAGCAGTAGTGGAAACCAGCGTCAGCTGCACCGGCCACTGGGCCAGCTGACTCTGGCGACTGCCGGTCGCAACGGTGGAGGCCGTTTCTTGCGGACGCTCGAAGCTCATGGCACGCGATCCGGGACAGCCGCCGCCGGGATGATGGGCGGCGGGTTGTGTGGCATGAACCGGAGCAGGTTTACCCTGGGTCGCCAGGTGTCTTTGCACCTCGACTTCATCGAATTCATCCGCCTCGCGCTCTTCGACTGTGATGGCATCCCTGGGGCATTCGCCCAGACAGGCGCCCAATCCGTCGCAGAGGTTGTCAGCCGACAGGACGGCCTTGCCGTTGATCATCTTGATGGCGCCCTCGGCGCAGGATGGAACGCACAATCCGCAGCCGTCACATTTTTCCTGGTCAATTTTCACGATTTTTCTAAGCATTTGTGTGTCTCCTTTTTTATGTGTTGTTCTGTGAAATATAAGGACGTTTCAGAAAAAAAAGTGCCAGATATAGTCCAAACGGCCGCGCAGCATCAACCTGCGCCCGGAATAGGCCATGATCTCGCGCACCTTGTCCCGCTGCCGTCTGCCGTAACAGTGGATGCGGCAATGCTTGCAGCTGGGCTTCTCCTCCTCCAGCGGACATTTGATCCGTTTACTGACGGCGTACTCCATGAAAGCGGCACACTCCGGACAGATCCTGCGCACACCCAGATCTTCCGGGAGCTGGAAGGGCGACCGTTCCACCTCTGCATGTTTCCCGGCGCAGTAGACCTCGACAAACTTGCCGATCAGCCTGATATCCTTTTTCTGGTGCTTCGTAAGCGTTTCCATGGATGCGATCTTGCCTCACGTTTCCTTTATAACACATGACACAGGTCAATTTTTGCAGCTTTTCCTTTGCGGATGAAACGTGATTGGGATACATTCTAATGAAATAGTTACCGCCGCACGAGGTATACATGATCGCCAAAGCCGTTTCATTCGTCGCCAAATCGGGTACAGGAAAGACCACTCTTTTGGAAAAGGTAATTATCGAGCTCAAACTGCGCGGTTACCGCGTGGGCGTCATCAAGCACGATGCACACCGTTTCGAGATCGACCATCCCGGCAAGGACAGCCATCGCCTGACCGCCGCCGGGGCCGACACGATGCTGATCTCGTCGCCGGAGAAACTGGCCCTG
Source organism: Deltaproteobacteria bacterium (assembly GCA_014380135.1). Lineage (GTDB taxonomy): Bacteria > Desulfobacterota > Desulfuromonadia > Geobacterales > Pseudopelobacteraceae > JACRCG01. The sequence goes on along the minus strand of JACMKN010000084.1, from coordinate 4,789 downwards.
GTGAAACAGCATCTTGAGCCCCCCCCGATCGAGGAACTGATCGCCACCTATTTCGGCGATGTGGACCTGATCCTGACCGAGGGCTTCAAGAAGAGCGGCCTGCCCAAGATCGAGGTGCACCGCAAGGAACGCAGCGCCACCCTGCTCTGCCGGGGCGAACAGCACGACCCGTCCCTGCTGGCGGTGGCCAGCGACGAACCGCTGGAACTGGACGTGCCGGTCCTGGACTTGAACAACCCGGCCCAGGTGGCCGATTTCGTGGAGAAGAACATCATACATGCAACTTACTGACTCCCACGGGAGAAACATAAACTATCTGCGCCTTTCGGTGACCGACCGCTGCAACATGCGCTGCTTCTACTGCATGCCCAAGGAGGGCATCGTAAACAAGGGGCACCACGCGATTCTCTCCTACGAGGAGCTGCTGTTGGTCGCCGAGGCCGCCGTCGGCCTGGGGATCGAGAAGATCCGCATCACCGGCGGCGAACCGCTGGTACGGTCCGGGATCGTCGCTTTTCTGGAAAAACTGTCCGGAATTCCGGGGCTGCGACATCTGGTACTGACCACCAACGGCCTGCTGCTGGAGCGGATGGCCGCTGACCTGTTCAAGGCTGGGGTCCAGCGTCTGAACGTCAGCCTGGACTCCCTCCATGCTGACACCTTTGCGGAGATCACCCGGGGCGGCGACCTGAACAAGGTGCTGGCCGGCCTGGAGGCGGCCGAACAGGCCGGATTCCCTCCACCCAAGATCAATGTCGTCATCATGCGGGGGGTCAACGACGCCGAGATTCTGGACTTTGCCGAGATGACCCTGGTGCGGGGCAATTCGGTGCGCTTCATCGAGTACATGCCGGCGGTCAAGGAAGATGACTGGCAGCGCTACTGCATCGCCGGAGACGAGATCCTTGAACGCATCGCCGGCCGCTACACGCTGGAACAGATGGACAAGGGGCGCTATGCCGGGCCTTCCAGGGATTTCCGCATCCCAGGCGCCCAGGGCAGCATCGGCATCATCACCGCCGTATCCGGACATTTCTGCAGTGACTGCAACCGCATCCGGGTCACCTCCACCGGCCAGGCCAAGGGCTGCCTCTTCTCGGACGAAAAAACCGATCTGCTGCCTTTCCTGCGACCACCGGACCGGGAAGGGTTGACCAGGGTGCTGCAAGGGATCGTTTCCGGCAAACCGGAGCGGCACGGAATATCCCAGGATGGTTATGTTCACAAGAATTTCACGATGTCGCAGGTAGGGGGATAGAAAACATGGGTATGGTCAAGGCGGTCTGCATCAGCGAGAATAAAGGAGAACGCAAGAAACCGGTCGAAGCGGTGGAGTTGCGGGAGAATCACGGTATCGTCGGCGACGGCCATGCCGGTGACTGGCACCGCCAGGTGAGCCTGCTGGCGCAGGAGAGCATCGAGAAAATGCGCAAACTGGGGCTGGATGTGAATGCGGGCGACTTTGCCGAAAACATCACAACCAGCGGCATCGATCTGGTGTCACTGCCGATCGGAACACGCCTGCAGGTTGGGGAAGCGCTGCTGGTGGTAACCCAGATCGGCAAGGAGTGCCACACCCGCTGCGCTATCTACTACCAGGCCGGCGACTGTGTCATGCCCAAGGAAGGCATCTTTGCCAGGGTTATCAGTGGTGGGATGGTGAAGCCGGGGGATGAGATAAAATCAGTTTAGTTCCCCCCTTTGCAAAGGGGGGTTAGGGGGATTTGGTTTGCACCACCCCATAAATTCACCACCGGCCCTGTATGATTTCTCATTCAGGGCCGCTTTGCGTTTCGGGCTCTTTTGTTGGAGATTGCATGGTTTCAAGGACAGGGTGTAATTCCTCTTGATTAAAAGTTGTTGCAGAGGATACGGCGGGTGGCTTAATCAGCGGGGAGTTGACGGAGCCGCAAGAGTTGTGCTCCTCGCTAAAAGGGGCAATAGAAAAACAGATAACAGCGTCCCGCCAGAGGTCCTGTTTGATCCCGGCAAACCGGCGCTGAATCGCGTTCACCACTCCACGCAAAATCCCTTCCGTTACCCCGCCTGACCATGCTATACACAAGTGATTTTAATCATCCTGAATGCGCTGTTTCTATCGGCGGAGGATATAAATTATGGCACAGGTTACGCCGTATGATGACAGGATCATCAGCTTCATGCACCAACATGGTGCTGAAAAAGTCGCAGTATTCGGTTCGTATGCCCGTAACGAGGCGCGCGCAGACAGCGATCTCGATCTCATGGTCTGGTTCAAAGACCAGAAGAGCCTTCTCGGGATGATTCGTATCGAACGTGAACTGTCCGAACTGCTGGGGGTTAAGATTGACCTGTTGACCGAACAGGCGGTCAGTCCTTACCTGATTGACCGTATAACGCAGGAACTCAAGGTGATTTCTCCATGATTCGGGATGATCTTGTTTGTTGATGACGTGCCGATGTTGCTGGATGAGTCGGCGAAGATACAAAGGCCTGAAGGCCGAGCCTGACTCCGACGTCCTCCCTTTATAGTTTTTTTTGAAATCAAAGCAACTCGGCAAGCCTGACCCCGCAGGGGCCCATGCCATACACAAGCCATGCTGGAGGCACACATAATGGGACATTCTTCTTTGATGAAAAAAAACCGTGATGAGCAGCGTGACGAGATAATGAAAAAAACACCTGGGGAGCGTTTACAAGTGGCTCTTGAGCTTTCGGACGCCTGCGCTCTTCTCAATAATGCCGCCAGAAAGGCCCTGGAGGAAAAACGTGCTGTTGCAAAAGCTTAACCAGGCTATAGATGTTTTGACAGCCCTTCGCGACGAAGGCCGCATCAGCGGCTTTGCGCTTATCGGCGGACTTGCCGTTTCTGCCTGGAGCCCGCCCCGTGCCACCATGGATGTTGACCTGCTGGTTCTTGTGGATTTGAATAACCTGAATCATCTTGTGAAAGCGCTCTGCGATGCAGGGATGAATGCAGAACTGCGTCGCGGTGGAGTTGATGACCCTGTTCCATGTCTGATTCGCGCCGATTTCCTTGACATTATTGTCGCCACTAAAAAATACGAGGCTGAGGCCATCAAACAGAGCATTACCGTGAATATTGCCGGAAAGGATATTCCGGTTGCATCTCCCGAATATCTCATCATTCTCAAGCTCAAGGCTGGTGGGCCGCGAGACCTGCTGGATGTCCAGGAGCTTCTGGCATCCAATCTCGTTGATCGCGTACTGCTTGCTGAGCTTGCGGCACGCTATCGGGTTGAGCTAGGTCCTAACTGAGCGCAGTCGGGATAAGAAGTTTGTGCAACAGTGTTCGACGGAGTTGGAAAATACGGGGATGTCCCGCATTTTCTGTAGCGCTGGAGAGCTGGGAATAGGATTAAATGAGGTGTCCCCGGAATTACCCGAATCATGAGCGAACCGAAACTCTTTCTTATAGGTGATGAACATGACCTTGGAAAACCTGCATAACCTGAGCATCTTATGAATATTCGCTTTTCTCGCCATGCCAGGAGTCGTATGAAGTTGTACGGCATTGAACAAACAGATGTTGAGTTGACTATCAGTCATCCCGAACAGTCACTACTTGATCGTGACAACTTCATTGCAACCAGAGGATTTGAAAACAAATATTCCGGATACCCACTGAAGGCTGTATACTGCCGAATAGATAATGATATTCTTGTGGTGACAGTGTATCCGCTGAAGAAGAAAAGGGAGGAATCATGAAGGTAAGTTATGATCAGGAAGTTGATGTTGCATATATCCAGCTTTCCAACCACAAGCCGGATGGTGGTGTGGAACTTGCTAATGGTGTCGTTCTGCATACAACGGCAACTGATGAAATCGTAGGTATTGAAATACTTAATGCCAAAACTCGAATTTCTCTGAACTCGCTCTATCAGTATGAACTTAAGCATCCGAAGGCTTCAGTGCCTCGCAGTATGTCCAGGAAACGCGCAGCCGTTGCAGTTGCCAAGTGACTGAATCAGCCATTGCAATACAGAAGGGGCTGAGGGCTGTTGATTTGTAGATTTAGTGCCAAGCTAATCAACTATTAAAATGTCCCCTTTTGGGTTCCTGTCTCTCAGGGGCAATGGACATGAATCGGAAGCGGGATTATGGGAATGGCCGGACAAACTGAAGAGTGGTTCAAGCAGGCGGATTATGACCTGGGTACGGCGGAGGCGATGTTCCGCAGTCGCCGCTATATCTATTCCATCTTCATGTGTCACCTCTGCCTGGAGAAAGCCTTGAAAGGATTGCTGGCCAAGCGGGGTGTTATCCCGCCGAAGAGTCACGATCTTGTTTTTCTGCTCGAAAGAGTCGAGTGCGATATACCGGAGCAGCATGCTGATTTTCTGGAAATGCTGAATGAGGTAAGCGTTCCGACGCGTTATCCTGATGAACTCGACAAGCTGATGAACTCGACAAGCTTTTGGCTCAGTACCCGCGAAAGCGGACTGTCGAGATTATGGGTCGTTGCAGGGAGGTGTACGAATGGCTACGCAATTGCTAGTCGATATCGAGCAAGTATTGCACGAACTATGTGAGGAACGCGCCATTCCTGTTGAGTCGGTGCGCTTTTTCGGTTCGCGCGCCTTGGGCACGGCGCAGGATGAGAGCGACGTGGATATCTTGCTGGTTTCACCGGCGTTCGAGGGGAAGGATATCTTTCAGCGGGCGGGGATGGCTAAGGGAATTCACCGGGTTTTGGTAAAGCGCTTCAAGGTGCCATTTGATATTGTTTTCTGTTCCGTCAACGAGTGGATGCATGGCAGTTCACCACTGTTGCAAGGGATACGGCGGG
>JACMKN010000083.1 GCA_014380135.1 Deltaproteobacteria bacterium | reverse complement strand
GCTGCCGGTGCTGGAGAAGCTGGGTTTCAGCGACGAGCAGGTCTACACCACGCTGGAAAACCGCATGAAATGCGGCCTGGGCAAGTGCGGCCGCTGCAATGTGGGCAACGTCTACGTCTGCAAGGACGGCCCGGTCTTTACAGCCAGACAGGTCAAGGCCATGCCGATGGAGTTCTAGAAGGATGGATTGATGCCATGATGTAAAAAAGGCGCTCGAACGGGCGCCTTTTTAATCAGTTCAGGTTTTTCAGAAAATACTATTTCGACCCCAGTGCCTCTTCAATCTTCTTCAGATCAAAACCAACGATAATTCTGCCGCTGATCATAAAGGTCGGTGTGGAATCCACCTTGTGTTTCTTTGCGATTTCGAGCTGCTCTTCCTGCAGTCTGATTCCTTTGGGAGTTATACCCTCAAATTTACCGACGCTGTCCATTCTGCCGGACATGACTTCACGGTAGGCGCTGGCCCGGTCCATTTGTGAGAGGATGAACTGGGCCTTCTCTTTTGCCCTCAAATGGCGCGGAAGAGGGTAGAAGAATACGTGCCGGGTTACATCACTGCGCTCTTCAAAATATTTGGATGCTTTGCGGCAGAAGGGGCAGTCCGGATCGGTGAATTCAATGACGGTCTTGGGTCCGCTGCCGATCGTGATCGATTTCCCCAAATCCAGATCGGCTCCACCGGCCTGTTGACAGTTGATAGTAATTGTAAACAGTATCAGTAACAGCAGTACTACTCTCATCTGACCATCCTTGTTGAATAGTTTGTGCTGCCCTGCCTCACTTCGCGACACAGGGCAGCAGGATGATAAATTCACTCCCCTGGCCGGCTTCACTCTCGGCCCAGATAACCCCGCCAAAGCTCTCCACCGCCAGCTTGCAGAACGACAATCCCAGTCCGGCGCCGCCCCGTTCCCGACCGCTGCTGCTGCTTGATTGTGTATAACGGTCAAAGATGCATTTCAGCTCATCTGAAGGGATACCGGTGCCGGTGTCGCGGACAGTGAGCATGACAAAACATTGCCGATCCGGGTAATCGGTCGGTACGGATATATAGGGTGGAATCCGGGTCAGGTGAAGATCAGGCGGTTCTATGCAGTTGCATGACACGGCGATCTCGCCACCTTCCGGAGTGAATTTCAGCGAGTTGCCCAGCAGATTGCCCATGATTCTGGTCAGTGCGTTTCGGTCCACGGCGATTCCGGGTACATCATCTTTGAGGTCAAGCGAAAGCCGGATGCCGTCACGCTCAGCTGCCCGCGAAAACTGAGTAGCGACTTTGCGGACAATCTCGACCGGATTGTAGGGCTGGATACTCAGCTGCATCTTGCCCACCTCGAATCGTCTGATATCGAGGAGGTTGTCGATCATCATGACCACTTCATTGCAGCTGTCGATGGCTGATTGCAAGTACTCGACCTGTTCTTCATTGACCGGACCGAGGCGCCCCTCACGCATGATATCAATTGACCCGATCACGGCCGTCATCGGGTTTTTCATGTCGTGGGACAGCATCATGAAAAAATCTTCCCTTTCCTGCTCCAGCCGTTTTTTCTCGATTACAGCCAGGCGATGGGACCTTGCCCGATCGACGCGTTGCAGCATGTCATCCAGAACAAAGGGTTTACTGAGATAATCCTCTGCTCCGATTTTTATGCATTCCACAGCCAGATCTTCGCTGCCATGCCCGCTCATCATGATGGTCGCCACGTCGCAATTCGAATTCCGCAGGCGTTTCAGTACTTCAACGCCGTCTATGCCGGGCATCCGGATGTCAAGCAGCGCCAGATGGTAGTCGCTACTGCCCAGCAGGATTTTTAACGCAGTTTCTCCGTCGCCGGCACATGCGGGCTCATAGCCGGCCGATTCCAGAGCAATCTTAAGGGCCAGGGCAATATCCGGCTCATCCTCGACGATCAGTATTTTGTCAGGTGTTTGTATTGCCATTGCTATGACTCCTTTGCGATGCCTGCCAGGAATGCTTCCGCCAGTATCAGATCTTCGGGCGTTGTGATTTTGATGTTTCGGTAGTCTCCGGGGACGATGCAGATCTTCCCGCCGTTGCGCTCAACCAGGGATGAGTCGTCGGTGCCGACAAAGCCGTCTTTCTCGGCGGACAGATGTGCCGCATGAATGACGCCAAACCGGAATGACTGGGGTGTCTGGGCCTGCCAGAGTGTTTCGCGGGGGGGGGTGTCAACGACGATTCCATCTGCCACGATCTTAATTGTGTCCTTGGTCGGAACTGCCACCAGTGCGCCGTCATGGGTGCGGGCGACGGCGATCGATTCGCGCAGCATGTTTTCCGTCACCAGCGGTCTGACGCCGTCATGAATCAGTACGACATCGTCATCTGTCAAACAATTACGCATGGCATTCAGGCCGTTCATGACCGAATTCTGGCGTTCCCTGCCGCCCGGGACGATGGCTGCTATCTTTTTGAATCCGCAGGCGGTAACGATATGTTCCTGGCAGTAAGGGATCTCATCAGCCGGAATGACCAGGTAAATTGCATAGATCAGCGGGGAATGTTCAAACGCCGAGATCGTGCGGGCCACGATCGGCAGGCCGTTCAGCTGCAGATACTGTTTGTTGACGGAAGCGCCCATGCGCTTGCCCATGCCAGCGGCAGGAATCAGGGCGATTGATTTGGAAGGGGTCATTAATTATTTCTCCGCAAGCATTATAACAGCTTCCTGAAGAGAAGCAAGCAGCGGAAGAAAATCGTTGTCAAGTATTGTGCGGGCATCGATCAAAAAACGCTCCCGGTGGATGCGCCCGACAATCGGCGTCGATGTTTGGCGGAGGGTTGATTCTGTTCCGGAGGGTGACGCACCCTTGATCCTGATTTCGATCAGTGTCGTCGGCAGCTGCAGCAGCGGGAAAGAACCTCCGCCGGCGCTGGACTCACCGGGGTGACGGATCAGGGATACGCTGTCCGGCAGGTGTCTGCGCAGATAGCGGATGATGCGCTCCGCCCGAAGTGAGATCTCTTTCGGAGTCATGGTCAGCATCCGCAGGGTAGGTATTTCGGTCAATGCCTGGCGCTCGTCGCGGTAGAGCCGCAGGGTTGCCTCCAGGGAGGCCAGATTGAGCTTGTCCATGCGCAGGGCACGCAGCAGCGGATGCCGCTTCATCGGTTCTATCACGGCCCTGCTGCCGGCAATGATTCCGGCTTGCGGCCCCCCCAGCAGTTTGTCGCCGCTGAAGGTCACAACATCGACACCGCTCTCCAGATACTGTCTGATTGTCGGTTCTCCCTTAATTCCGTAGGGTGAAAGATCAATCAGGCAGCCGCTGCCGGCATCCAGCATGACCGGGATGCCGGCCTTACGACCCATGGTTGACATTTCGGCCAAGGTCACTTCGGCGGTGAAGCCGACAATCGCAAAGTTGCTGGTATGCACCTTCAGCAGCAGAGCGGTCGTGTCGCTGATGGCCTCCAGATAATCGCGGATATGGGTGCGGTTGGTGCAGCCGACTTCCACCAGACGGGCCCCGCTTTGGCACATGACGTCCGGAATGCGGAACGATCCGCCGATCTCAACCAGCTCGCCGCGCGAGACGATCACATCGCGTCCCTGAGCCAGGGACGAAAGTGCCAGTATGACCGCCGCGGCATTGTTGTTGACCACCAGCGCCGCTTCGCTGCCGGTAAGTTCGCACAGCAGACCTTCCACATGGCTGTAGCGTGAACCGCGTTCACCGCATTCCAGATCAAACTCAAGGTTTGAATAACCGGCCGAGACGGTATGGATGGCTTGCTCGGCAGCATCCGCCAGCGGTGAACGGCCGAGATTGGTATGCACCACCACGCCGCTGCCATTGATAACCCGGCGCAGGCTGGGAGCGCTTCGTCTGCTAAGCTCGGATGCGATCATGGCGATGATGTCGCCATTGTCGGGCAGAACCGTTTGGGTCCCTCTCCTGACCGATTCCCGCAGGCGCTCCAGAATCAGGCGTACCGCAACCAGTACTTCGGGGCGGGGGTGCCGTTCCAGGAGCTGAAGCACGTCCGGCCATTCCAGGACGCGGTCAACCTTGGGGATTTGTGTGAGTATGTTCTGTTTTGTTAAGGTCATTATCAGTCCCAGTGCTACTAAACATCCATCTGCGATCCGATCGATAACGGGATGGTTGCGCCCATCAGCACCTGACCGCCATATTCGGCATTCTTGCGAACCAGGTCCTCGGCGGTGTCGGCATCTTTTCTGCGGAAGGCGTCAATAATCTTTTCATGCTCCTGAACCGAAATCGACATTCGTCCGGGAAGGCTGAGCGACATGAAACGGAGGCGCTGGAATTTGGTAACCAGCCCACCGATCAGATCGCGCAGCTTGTCATTGTCGGCGGCTTTTATGAAAAGATCGTGAAAGTCGTTGTGAACCTTGAAAAAATGCTTGATATCGTTTTGTCTGGCCAATTCTGCCAGTTTGTCATTGATTGATTCGAGCCGGTCCAGGTCTTTCTTGCTGAGTTTCATGCATGCGCGCCGGGCAGCATAGCCTTCCATGATGCTCTTTATCGCATAAAACTCTTCCACATCCTTCTGGCTGAACTCACTGACCACCGCTCCGCGGCGGGGGATGACCGTCAGGTACCCTTCCGCTTCCAGTTGCCGGAACGCTTCGCGAATCGGGGTGCGGCTGATGCCGTAGCGCTCGGCCAGCTCAGGTTCGGATACCTTGCTGCCCGCCTTAAGGGAACCGGAAATGATCGCGTCGCGGATATGTTCAAGGATTTTTTCACGCAATGTCAGGTGTTTTTCCATAGGCTTTTTCATATAGGTATGACTCCGGGGAAATTTTTGCAACATTGTATACAGTATGCAAAATTTGTCAATCTTAACTGTCTGTATTTCCGGTTTTTTATACATATTACAATGCCTGAATTATATGGTAGTTCCACAAAATGTTCCGCCGATACTGTCAAGAAAGCAGCTTGTAATTTTGACCCCTTGCAGGTAATCTGCCGAACCTATGGATCCCATGCGTCATCTGAAAATATCGATATTTGTTCTGCTGATGCTGGTTACGGTCGGAACAAGCGGGTTCATGGTCATTGAAAGCTGGCGTTTTCTCGATGCGCTCTACATGACGGTCATTACCCTGGGGACAGTCGGATTCAAAGAGATCCATGACCTGTCCGATTACGGCAAGGTGTTCACGATGCTGTTGATCGTGGTGGGGGTCAGTGTACTGGGTTATATTGTCGGCAGCCTGGCCCAAATCATGTTCGAAGGACAGATCCAGCGGATTATGGGGAGGAAAAGAGTGGAAAAAAAAATCGAATCGCTCAAGGATCACTACATTATATGTGGTTTTGGCCGGATAGGTTCACTGATCTGCAAGGAGTTTAAAGCCAACAAACTGCCGTTTGTCATTGTGGAAAAAAGTATCGAAACGATCGAGAAACTGGATGAGGACGGCTATCTCTACATGCGGGGGGATGCCACGCTGGATGAAACCCTGCTCAAGGCCGGTATCAAACGGGCCAAAGGGCTGATATCGGTGGTTACCTCCGATACGGAAAATGTCTACATAACCTTGACCGCCCGCGGACTGAATCCCGATCTGTACATCCTGGCCCGTTCCGGTGAGGAAGGCTCGGATATCAAGCTCAAGCGCGCCGGCGCCAACAAGGTCGTCTCGCCCTATCTGATCGGCGGCAGCAGGATGGCCCAGTCGGTTCTGCGTCCCAATGTTGTGGATTTTATCGAGATTGCCACCGGCAGCGAGCATCTGGACCTGCAGATGGAAGAAATCACGATTCCCGACCATTCGGCCTTTGTCGGCGAAACCCTGGTCAGTTCCGGATTCCGCAAGGAGATCGGTGTGATCATTGTCGGCATCAAGAAGTCCCATGGCAAGATGGTCTTCAATCCCCATTCCCAGGCCAAAATAGAAGGTGGCGACACGCTGATCGTTCTGGGAGAACCGCAATCCATTGCCAAACTGGAGGACCTGGTGGAGCGTACCGCCAGTGACTCGGTCATTAAAAAACACCGGAAAGAACATCAATGAAACAAACTATTCACGCCCATGTCCCTTATGCCCGTCTGGCCGAACACCTTGAATATGCGGTTAAACACCGTGTCAACCCGGAGGTGTTCCTGTCGGCTGACTCTCTGGACAGCCTGGTCTGGGAGGAGCTGGCCTCCCATGCCAGCGTGCTGCATGCAGCCGGACTTGCCACAACAATCCACGCACCGTTCATGGATCTGAATCCGGGAGCAATCGATTCCAGTATCCGGGAAGCGACCCGCCACCGCATCCGGCAGGTCATGCAGGCGGCAGAGCTGCTGCGCCCCAGGGTAATTGTCGTCCACCCCGGTTATGACGATCTGCATTATGGAGACAACAGCCTGGTCTGGTTGAAAAACAGCATCGAATTCTGGCGGGAGTTCGTGCCCCGGGCCCGCGAGCTGGGAACGGTCCTGGCGGTTGAAAACATCTTTGAAAAAGAACCTTCCACGCTGAAGGCACTTCTGGAGGCAATTGATGATCCCTGCTTCCGGCACTGTTTCGACGTGGGGCACTGGAATATGTTCACGACCGTTTCGATGGAGCAGTGGTTCAACGAGCTTGGCTCATATATTGTCGAGAGTCATATTCACGACAATAATGGCCGAAGTGACGAGCATCTGCCGGTGGGCGAGGGTAAAATCGACTTTGCCAGATTCTTTCCGTTGCTGACCGGTTACGCTCCGGAAGCGATCTGGACGATAGAGGCCCATAGTACCGAGCGCCTGCAGCGAGCGCTTGACAATATTCAGAAATTCGTCTGAACAAAACCAGCAAACTACTTACTTGGGAGATAAATGATGGACGAGAAAATTCTTGTTGTCGGGGGCTGCGGCTACATCGGCAGCCACGTAGTTCGCCAGCTTTCGGAGTCGGGTCGCACCGTTGTGGTCTACGACAATCTTTCCACCGGTTTTCGCGACGCCCTGCTTAATGGCGAAACGCTGGTTGAGGGAGATCTGGCCGACCATGAAGCGTTGGATGAACTTTTTCTGCAGCATCGCTTTACAACGGTGCTGCACTTTGCAGCCGCGATCATCGCACCGGAGTCGGTCTCTTTGCCGCTGAAATATTACGGCAACAACACCCGCAATACCCTGGGGCTGCTGGAGACCTGTGTCAGGCATGCTGTCAAACGCTTTATCTTCTCCAGTACCGCTGCCGTCTACGGTCTTCCCGAGGAGGGCGTGGCCTCCGAGGAAAGCGCCCTGGCGCCGATCAACCCCTACGGCACCTCCAAACTGATGAGTGAATGGATGCTGCGGGATGTCTCGGCTGCGCACGGCATGCAGTATGTGGCACTGCGCTATTTCAATGTGGCCGGGGCCGACCCGCAGGCCCGCATGGGTCAGCGCACGCCCGAGGCGACGCACCTGATCAAGGTGGCCTGCCAGGCCGCGCTGGGGATGCGCGCTAATGTCTGCATCTACGGCACCGATTATCCCACGCCTGACGGCACCGGCATCCGCGATTACATCCATATCGAGGATCTGGCTTCCGCCCATCTGTATGCATTGGAATATCTGGAAAAGGGGGGCCAGCCGACCGCGATGAATGTCGGCTACGGCCGCGGTAGCAGCGTGCGTGAAGTGCTGGCGATCGTAAAAGAGCTGAGCGGGGTCGATTTTACGGTGCTGGAAGCGGAACGCCGCCCGGGCGATCCGGCCTCATTGGTGGCCAAAGCCGATAAAATCAGGAGTTTGACCGGCTGGCGGCCCCGTTTTGACAACCTGAAAACCATCGTTGGTGATGCCTGGCATTGGGAAAGCAAACTGGCGGGCAAGTAGCGGGAATAATGCTGCTGACACATTTATGCGAAACCAGTGGGCCGCCCGATGTTCAGGGTGGCCCGCTTTATGGCGCCGGAAAAGCATGTCATCCCGGGTCAGTCACAATAATACGAACAACAGGGTGAACCCATCAATGAACCTTACCAAAAAACAAATCCTGGCATTTCTCAAACTGCAGGAAGGATCGACCCATTTTGCCGCTCTTGTGCGCGAGTTCGGCGGGCGCCACGTAAAGTTAGAGCTGAAAGATCTGCTGGATGATATGGCCGGTGACGGTGAGATCGTCCGGCTGAAAGGGAACAGTTACGCCCCGGCAGGACCGGTAAAAACCGTGCGCGGCCGCGTATCGGTTCACCGTGACGGCTATGGTTTCGTGACTCCCGAGGCGGGCGGCGAGGATGTCTTTGTCCCCTCCAAATATCTGAAAGGCGCAATGCACGGTGACCTGGTGGAAACCACCGCCGGCCGGAGCCGGATGGGGGGCAACAAGCTGGATGGCCGTGTCGTGGAGGTGCTTGAACGGGCCACCAGCCGCATCGTCGGCCGTTACGAGGAGACCCGACATGGAGCGATCGTGATCCCCGAGGAGCAGCGCCTCAACCTGGTGGTGGCGATTCCCGTCAAGGGACGCGGACTGGCCGAGGATGGTCAGCAGGTCGTGGCCGAGTTGACCAGCTACCCGATTGGCGGCCGCCCGGCGGAAGGACGGGTCGTGGAGGTGCTGGGATGGCCGGACGATCCGGAGGTGGAAGTGCAGTCGGTCATTCGCCGCTTTGATCTGCCGCACATCTTCGGCCCGGACGTGCTGGCCGAGGCCGATGGAGTTGCCGAGACGGTTTCGGCGGACGACCTGCAGGGCCGGGTGGACCTGCGCAGCATGCCGACCGTGACGATTGACGGCGAGACGGCCCGCGATTTCGACGATGCCGTTTCCCTGCGCCGCGAGGGGGATAACTTCCGCTTGTGGGTTTCGATTGCCGATGTTTCGCACTACGTAAAAAAGGACAGCCCGCTGGATCGGGAGGCCTATCTGCGCGGCACGTCGGTCTATTTTCCTGACCGTTGTATTCCGATGCTGCCGGAACGCCTGTCGAACGGCATCTGTTCGCTTAATCCGCAGCTGGACCGTCTGACAATGACGGCCGAGATGCTCTTTGACCGCTCGGGAACCATGCTGGATTCAGCCTTTTATCCCAGCGTCATCAAGAGCACGGCCCGCCTGACTTACACGATCGTCAAACAGATTATCGTCGATGACGACCGGGAGACCGCCGACAAATACCGGCCGTTGACGAGCATGCTGCTGGAGATGAAGGAGTTGGCCCTCTGTCTGCAGGGGATGCGGAAAAAGCGGGGCAGCATCGACTTCGACCTGCCCGAGCCCGAAATCATTATCGGTCTGACCGGCCAGACCGAGGGGATCATCCGTGCCGAACGCAATCTGGCTCACCAGTTGATCGAGGAGTTCATGCTGGCCGCCAACGAGGCGGTGGCCCGCTTCATCACCTCACGTGAGATCCCCTTTCTGTACCGTGTCCACGAGAATCCTGACCCTGCCAAGCTGATCGCCTTCCAGGAGTTTGTCTACGGTTTCGGCTACGAGTTCAGTCTGGTGGAGGATAAGGTCAATCCTTTGGAGCTGCAGCGGTTGCTGGCACAGGCCGATGGCCGCCCTGAGGAGCGCATGGTCAACTATGCACTGCTGCGCTGCATGAAACAGGCCCGCTATGCCGCCGACAACGTGGGGCATTTCGGGCTGGCATCGGCATGCTACTGCCACTTTACCTCGCCGATCCGCCGTTATCCCGATCTTGTCGTGCATCGGATATTGAAGGCGGTGTTGCTGGCCGGCTCATCAAAGCAGCTCGCCATCGCCACCGAACGGCTGACCGAGGTCGCCGAGCATACCAGCAAGCGCGAGCGGGTTGCGATGGAGGCCGAGCGGGACGTGGTCGAAATGAAAAAGCTGCAGTACATGCAGCAGCATCTGGGAGAGGAATTTAACGGCTACATCGC